>JAJQHP010000041.1 GCA_021199695.1 Clostridiales bacterium | reverse complement strand
TATCAATAGCGAACTGCTAAGCAGGTTCGAGTTTCACAATTATGGTCATGCCCTGGAGATCTTGAACGACGCATTTCCAACAGAGTGGGGCGAATTGCAGGACTGCTTGCAAAAATTACGCCTTACATTGGCGGATATCAAAAAAGCAGGCGGAAACGAGTCCCCCATACCAAAGAAATTTGATGATGTGTTGTACCCCTATGGCTGGAGAGAGATTCGAATTAGCGGAGACCTGATCGTCAAGAAATATCCGAGACAGACGGCGCAACGGAGAGGCCGATTTGCGGACGAGCCATACGAAGTGGAGACAATAGTCGGTTACATAGACGGGCATAATATTGACTTCCTGAAAAACCGTGTGGCGTTTGACTTGGAATGGAACAGCAAAGACCAGACCTTTGACCGGGATTTGCTGGCCATGAGAACCTATTTTGACTGTGGGTTGATTGATGTCGGGGTCATTGTGACAAGAGCCGAGGAACTAAACGATATATTCAAGCAGGAAAAGGACGACAATGGTCAGCCCTTGATGAGAAAATATGGCGCCAGCACAACATGGATGGGAAAACTTCTTTACCGTCTTGAATCACGGCGCAATGGCGGATGCCCGATCTTGGCGATAGGCATAGGAAAGGAATGTGTGGAAGGGCATGGCTGATTTCGCAAGTACCCAAAAAAGCCTGCGTGATTTTACTGCCGGGAAAAGATATAATACCATTTATGCGGATCCGCCTTGGCAGTTTCAAAACAGAACCGGGAAGGTTGCGCCGGAGCATAAGAGATTGAATCGCTATGAGACAATGTCTATATCCGATATAAAAGCGCTCCCGATTCCGGATATAGCGGGAGACAAGGCACATCTCTATCTATGGGTTCCAAATGCGCTGCTGCCGGACGGGCTTGCTGTTATGGATGCCTGGGGCTTTGAATATAAGGGAAATATTGTCTGGGAAAAAATCCGAAAGGACGGAGAGCCGGATGGACGAGGCGTGGGCTTTTATTTTAGAAACGTGACAGAACTGCTCCTGTTCGGAATCAAGAAAAAAAGCGCGCCTAATCGCACGCTGCAACCGGCTAGATCCCAAGTGAATCTCATCCGGACGATGAAACGGGAACACAGCCGTAAACCGGATGAAATCATCCCCATCATCGAGGCTTGCAGCCAGGGACCACGAATCGAGCTTTTTGCCAGGGGCGTTCGTGAAGGCTGGGATATGTGGGGGGATCAGGCGAATGAAAACTATGAGCCTACCTGGGATACCTATTCAAACCACACGGTTGCAATCGCGGCAAAGTAATAAGTGAATATCGCATTTTAAACGCAAATAGAAACAGGCAGGAACGCAGCAAATCGTTCCTGCCTGTTTTTTTGACAAAAAGGACCGAGTTAATACCCCAGCTCCTCCCCCACCAGGATGACGTGGATGCGCCCGGGGGTGCGGCTGCGGCGGGTGATGAGGAACTGGCAGCAGATGCTGTCCGGGTTCTGGCAGTCGGCGCACCGGCCCCGGCTGGTGCAGGGGGTGGAGAGGCCGAAGCGGACGGCGTTGGTGGGGGCGGCCACGTTCCTGGCCCGCTTCATGGCGGAGTCCAGATCGGGGCAGACCTTGTTCATCCCGGCGATCACCACCACCTGCTTCGGGCCGAAGGCCAGGGCGGCCACCCGGTTGCCGTTGCCGTCGATGTTCACCAGCATCCCGTCCAGGGTGACGGCGTTGGCGGAGAGGAAATAGGTGTCGCAGAACAGGGTCTGACGGTAGACCTCCCGGACCTCCTCCGGGTCGGTGGGGGCGTGGCGGTCAAGGGCCACGCAGCCGGAGGCCCGGACGGCGTCCAGCAGGCCGATCTCGTCCAGCGTGGCGGAGCCGCCCCAGGCTACAGACGTACCGGGGGAGAGAAAACGCTTTCCCGCCTCCAGCGCGTCCGCCGCGGTGGGGCAGTATTCCCCGGTCATGCCCCGGCGCTCCAGGCCCTGGATGACCGTCCGGGCGGCGTTTTCCCGGTTGACGCTCACGTTGCTCATGTCAGTTCGCCTCCTGCGCCGGGGCGGCCGTCTCCGGCGGCAGCTGGGCGGTGATGTACTCCTTTAGCTTCTCAAAGGTGACAGGGCTGATGTCGTGCTCCATCCGGCAGGCGTCCTCCGCGGCCACGTCGGCGGGGACCCCCAGGGAGATCAGCCAGCGGGAGAGCAGCACGTGCCGCTCATAAATCGTCTCTGCGATGGCCCGGCCGGAGTCGGTCAGCTCCAGCAGACCGTCCCTTCCCATGGTGATGTAGCCGTTCTCCCGCAGGAGGCTCACCGCCCGGCTGACGCTGGGCTTGGAAAACTCCAGCTTGTGGGCCACGTCGATGGAGCGGGCGGAGCCCTTCTCCAGCTGTATCATCAAAATGGCTTCCAGATAGTTCTCGGCGGATTCGTGAATTTTCATCGGCTTGGCCCTCCATACCCGGGGTGGTCTGTTCCGTCAACCTGACGGAATTTCTGCCTTTAAGGATACCACATATCGTGCAAACATTCAAGACTGAAATTAGCTATTGACAACCGAAGTTAGTTAGAGTAAACTAACATTGCATCAGAGGTTAGCCTGATTTAACTTTGTGAGAAAACACGAACAAATGACAGATGGAGGGATACATGATGCCTTTGACTATGGCCCCCACCGGGCAGGAGAATACCGTCAAGCGCATTACCGGGAGAGACGAGACCCGTCGTTTCCTGGCAAACCTCGGCTTTGTAGAGGGCGGGAGCGTGACGGTGATCAGCGAGGTCTCCGGCAACCTGATCGTCAGCGTGAAGGACACCCGGATCGCCCTGAGCAAGAGTATGGCAAACCGAGTCATGGTATGACAGAGAAGGGGAGAACGAAATGAAGACACTGAGAGATGTACAGCCGGGGCAGACCGCCAAAGTGGTCCGCCTCCACGGAGAAGGCCCGGTGCGCCGCCGCATTATGGACATGGGCATCACCAAGGGGACCGATCTGACCGTCCGCAAGGTGGCCCCCCTGGGCGACCCGGTGGAGATCACCGTCCGGGGCTACGAGCTGTCCGTCCGCAAGGGCGACGCCGACTGCATCGAGGTTAAATAAAAAAAAACCGAAGGGCTTGCGGCAGACCCCTTGCCTCCCTCTCTGAGGGAGGTGGCACGGCGTAAGCCGTGACGGAGGGAGAGCGGCACGCACTCCCAAAAAGCGTATCATAGAGAGGAAGGAACCATCATGGCACAGATCAAAATCGCTCTGGCGGGCAACCCGAACTGTGGCAAGACCACCATGTTCAACGCCCTGACCGGAGCTTCCCAGTACGTGGGCAACTGGCCCGGCGTCACGGTCGAGAAGAAGGAGGGCAAGCTCCGGGGCTACAAGGACGTGATCGTCACCGACCTGCCCGGCATCTACTCCCTGAGCCCCTACACCCTGGAGGAGGTCGTCTCCCGAAACTACTTGCTCAACGAGAAGCCGGATGTTATCATTAACCTGGTGGACGGCTCCAACATCGAGCGGAACCTGTACCTCACCACCCAGATTCTGGAGCTGGGCCTGCCGGTGCTCATCGCCCTGAACATGATGGACGTGGTCAAGAAGCGCGGGGACGTGATCAACGTGGAGAAGCTCTCCAAGGAGCTGGGCTGCCCCATCGTGGAGACCGCCGCCGTCACCGGCGAGGGCCTGGACGAGATGGCAAAGAAAGCGGTGGAGCTGGCAAACAGCCATCAGGCCGCCCCCGCCCCCAAGGGCTTTATCAAGGAGATCGAGAGCGCCCTGACGGAAATTTCCGCCGCCATCGAGGGCAAGGTGTCCGTCCCCTCCGCCCTGCGCTGGTACACCGTCAAGGTGTTCGAGCGGGACGAGAAGGTGCTGGCTGACCTGGGCTACGGGGAGAGCCTCCCCGAGGAGCTGGAGTCCGTCATCGCCCGGGTGGAGGAAAACCTGGACGACGACGCCGAGAGCATCATCACCGGGCAGCGGTACGACGCCATTGGCCGCATCGTGAACAAGACCGTCCGCAAGAAGGAGACGGGGCTGACCATGTCCGACAAGATCGACCGGGTGGTCACCAACCGGGTGCTGGCCCTGCCCATCTTCGCCCTGGTCATCTGCTTTATCTACTATGTGTCCGTCTCCACGGTGGGCTCCTGGTGGACGGACTGGGCCAACGACCAGTTCCTGGGAGAGGACGGCTGGTTCCTGTTCGGCATCGGCCGCTCCGACTATGACGACGCCGCCGACGAGTTCAGCGAGGCGGAGCAGATCATCAACGGCGCGGACTACTACGACGCCGACGTGGGCGATATGCTCCACTCCGACGGCTATCTCGACCAGGCTGTCGCCGCTGGCTACACCTTCGACGGCGAGAGCGACGACGTGGAGGCCCTGGAGGCCCTGGCCGCCGAGATCGAGGCGGACGGCGGACTGACCGTCAGCGTGGACATCTGGGACCTGGAGGAGATGGAGGTCGTTGACACCCTCTCCGTCACCGTGGAGGACTTCCTGGCCGCCGCCGAGGTGGAGGAGCCTGACCCCGCGGACTACAGCCCCGTGTACATCCCCGGCATCTACACCCTGCTCCAGACCGGGCTGGAGGCCATCGACTGCAACGAGCTGCTCCAGGCCCTGATCCTGGACGGCATCTGGGCCGGCGTGGGCGCGGTCCTGGGCTTCGTGCCCCAGATGCTGGTGCTGTTCTTCTTCATGGCCATCCTGGAGGACTGCGGCTATATGGCCCGGATCGCCTTCATCATGGACCGTATCTTCCGGCGCTTCGGCCTCTCCGGCAAGAGCTTCATCCCCATGCTCATCGGCACGGGCTGCGGCATTCCCGGCGTCATGGCAACCCGGACGATTGAAAACGAGTCCGACCGGAAGATGAGCATTATGACCACCACCTTCATGCCCTGCGGGGCCAAGCTGCCCATCATCGCCCTCATCGCCGGCGCGCTGTTCAACGACGCCTGGTGGGTCGGCCCCTCCTGCTACTTCCTGGGCATCGCCGCCGTGCTGTTCACCGGCATCGTCATGAAAAAGACCAAGGCCTTTGCCGGGGACCCCGCTCCCTTCGTCATGGAGCTGCCCGCCTACCATATGCCCCGTCCCAAGGGCGTGCTCATCCATATGTGGGACCGGGCCAAGAGCTTCATCAAAAAGGCAGGCACCATCATCCTGCTGGCCAGCGCCCTGGTGTGGTTCCTCTCCAGCTTCGGCTTTGAAAACGGCTTCGGCATGGTGGAGGATATGGACAACTCTCTGCTGGCCGTGGTGGGCGGAGCGTTCTCCTTCCTGTTCGTGCCCCTGGGCTTTGGCGACTGGAAGGCCACCGCTGCCGTGGTCACCGGCCTGATCGCCAAGGAGAACGTGGTCGGCACCTTCGGCGTGCTGTACGCCGGTCTGGAGGAGGTCTCTGAGTCCGGCTACGAGACCTGGGCCATCCTGCGCCAGACCTACACCGCCGCCGCCGCCTATGCGTTCCTGGCCTTCAACCTGCTGTGCGCCCCCTGCTTTGCCGCCATCGGCGCCATGAAGCGGGAGTTCGGCACCACCAAATGGACCCTGGCCGCCGTGGGCTATCAGTGTCTGCTGGCCTGGTGCGTGGCCCTGGTGGTCTATCAGCTGGCCGGTCTGTTCACCGGAGTCTGCACCTTCGGCTTCTGGACGGTGGTAGCCGTCGCCCTGGTGGTGTTCGGTATCTACCTCCTGGCCCGCCCGGGCTACAAGCCGGAGAGCGAGCGGCTCTCCAAGCGGGCTGCGGCTAACCTGTGAGCAAATTTGACTGAATCATCTGAAAGGAGCATCCGAAATGGGAACAGTCCTTGTGGTACTCATCCTCATCGTCCTGTTCGTCCTCGCCTTCCGGGCGACGGTGAAGGAGATGAAAAAGGGCGGCTGCGCCTATTGCTCCGCCTGCTCCTCTCACCATTCGACGGATCAAAAGAGCGGAGAAGTGCCCTCAGGCTGCACAGGATCGTGCAGCGGGTGCAGTCACCGCTGTCATTGAGCGAACCTGTCCCCCCGGCCTGTGCCGGGGGGACTTTTTCGTGGGGGGAGGTTGGGGTTTGCACAAACCCCTTGGCTCCCTCTCTGAGGGAGCTGTCGCCGCAAGGCGACTGAGGGAGAGCAGCACGCACCCACGACACCGTAAAATCCTTCGGCGAATCCGCAGGGGCTTGGTACGAATTCGCCGGGAGAATTGCAGACGAATAATAGTGCCCTGCCGCTCTCCCTCCGTCACGGCTTCGCCGTGCCACCTCTACTGCCAAAGGCGGCACTTCGCCTCAGAGAGGGAGGCTAGATGGCTATGCAAACCCCTTGGCTCCCTCAAGGAGGGAGCCAGGGAACTGCGAAACCTCTTGGCTCCCTCTCTGAGGCAGGGAGCGTAGCGGAAGTGCCGCTTGACGGCGGAGCTGGCTGCCCGAAGGGCAGACTGAGGGAGAGCGGTAGGGATTACCGATATGCTGAAAACTTTCGGCGAATCCGTACTGACTCTCTGCGTATTCGCCGTAATATTCTGCTTGTCAAGAGTGCGTGCCGCTCTCCCTCAGTCAGCTTCGCTGACAGCTCTACCAAGGAGGGAGCCAAGAGAGGCCCGCCCCTCCCCATTCAACCATCCATCACCCTTTCTGTGAGAGGACATATACCTATGGCAACGACCACAAAGAAAAAATCCACATCTTCCGCCTCTGGCAAAAAGAGAACGTCCACGGCGAGGAGCAAAACTGCCTCCGGCAAAAAGACTTCCTCCACCAAAAAGACCGCTGGAAAGCGGAATGCCAGACGCCGCCCGGACTATCGCCCTCGGCTGGTGGGGGGAGCGATCTGCTTCGCCCTGGCGGTGTTCTCCGCCTTTGGCTATTTCAACATCCAGGCGGTGGTCATCGACCTGCTGGTCCAGCTGGAGCGGGGCCTGTTTGGCTATGGCTACTGGGTGACCCCCATTATGCTGCTGTGGGCGGCTGTCGTCCTCATCCTCCACAACGGGATGCCCGTGCGTCTGCGGGCCTTCTCCGCTCTGGTGACACCTACCATCGTAGGCGCTCTGGTGCAGTGCATCACCTGGAGCGGCGGATATACCCTCCAGTGGAGTATGTTCCCCGAGCTGTGGAGCCGGGGGCTGGAGATGACCTCCGGCGGGGCCTTGGGCGGGGCGCTGGCCAATCTGCTGGTGACCGCATTCAGCCGGTTCGGGGCCATCCCCATCTGCATCCTGGCCCTGTTCGCCATCGCGCTCATCCTGACCAGGACCACCCCCGCCGATCTGCTCCGCAACATCCGGGCGGCCAACGACCGCATGAGAGAGCGCCGGGAGCAGCGCATTGTGGAGGAAGAGGCCTATCAGGCGGACCTGGCGGAGGAGTACGGCTACGACGATGAGCCGGAGCCGACGCCCAGCCGTACCCGGCAGCCGGTCTCCGCCCGCGCCGCCCGTCCCAGACGGAGTAAGCGCACCCAGATCGACATTCCCATCGACAACACAGACGCGCCGGAAGGGGAGACCTCCGCCCCCGTCCAAGAGGTCCGGGAGGCCCCGACCACCGAGCCTGCCTATGAAGACCAGGGCACCGGGCGTATGCCCATCTTCCGGAAGAAAGAGGAAGCCCCTCTCATGGAGGAGAAGAAGGAGAGCTTTATCGATAAATTCTTCACTCCCCAGACCCCGGAGGTGGAGGAGCCCGCCGGAGACTACCGGGCCAAGGGCAGCCCTGACGTGGGCTCCCCGGAGGTGCCGGTGGAAAAGCCTGCCGACATTCTCTTAGACCAGAAGAAGAACGGGAAGAAGGAGAGCGCCCAGGCCGCCGCCCAGGTGGCAAAGGAGCTGGACGAGAGCGTGGGGCAGCACCCCATCCAGGAGTATGTTCATCCTCCGGTGGAGCTGCTGGGGATGGGCAAGGCCGCCCCCCAGGCCACCGCCGCCCAGAACGAGCTGCGGGACGTGCAGGAAAAGCTCAGCGGCACCATCCAGGACTTCGGGGTGGACGCCCATGTGGTAGGGGCCGTCCGCGGTCCTACCGTCACCCGGTACGAGCTGGAGCTGGAACGTGGGGTCAAGCTGAGCAAGGTCACCAACCTGGCCGACGACATCGCACTGACCCTGGGGGTCCAGTCTGTGCGCATCGCCCCCATCCCCGGCAAGAGCCTGGTGGTGGGGGTGGAGGTCCCCAACCGGCTGGTGACCCCTGTCCCCATCCGGCAGGTCATCGACTCCCCGGAGTTCCGTAACCACAAATCCAACGTGGCCTTTGCCGTGGGCAAGGACATCTCCGGCCGGAACGTGGTGGGCAACATCTCCAAGCTGCCCCATATGCTCATCGCCGGCACAACCGGCTCCGGCAAGTCGGTGTGCACCAACTCCATCATCTGCTCCCTGCTGTACAAGTCCAGCCCGGACCAGGTGCGGCTCATTATGATCGACCCCAAGATGGTGGAGCTGAGCGTCTACAACGGCATCCCCCATCTGCTCATCCCCGTGGTCACCGACCCGAAGAAGGCCGCAGGCTCTCTCCAGTGGGCGGTCACCGAGATGCTCAAGCGCTACCGCCTGTTCTCCGAGCGCCATGTCCGTGACCTGGAGAGTTATAACCTCCAGGTGTCCAGCGACCCGGACGCCGCCGAGGAGGAGCACCCCCTGCCCCAAATCGTCATCTTTATCGACGAGCTGGCAGATTTGATGCTGGTCTCCGCCAAGGAGGTGGAGGAATCCATCTGCCGCATCGCCCAGATGGGCCGTGCCGCCGGGATGCACCTCATCATCGCCACTCAGCGGCCCTCCACCGACGTCATCACCGGCCTGATGAAGGCAAACATCCCCTCCCGCATCGCCCTGTCCGTGGCCTCCGGTCTGGAGTCCCGTATCATTCTGGACGTCACCGGCGCAGAGAAGCTGGTGGGCAACGGCGATATGCTGTTCAGCCCCGTTGGCTCCGGCAAGCCCCAGCGGGTCCAGGGCTGCTTTATCTCCGAGGAGGAGATCTCCCAGATCGTGGAGTTCATCAAGGAGCGCTGCGGCAGCGACTATGACCAGCAGGTCACCGAGGAGATTGAGCACAACGCCGAGAACATCGGCAAGGGCAGCAAGAAGGGGGGGAGCACCCTCCCGGACAGCACTATTCCAGAGCCTGCCCCCGCCAGCGGTCCCTCTCCCGAGGATGGGGACCCCATGCTCAACGAGGCTATCGACGTGGTGGTGGAGACCGGCATGGCCTCCGTCTCCATGCTCCAGCGGCGGCTCAAGCTGGGCTATTCCAGGGCTGCCCGTCTGGTGGACCAGATGGAGGAAAAGGGCATCGTCGGCCCCTTCGAGGGCAGCAAGCCCCGAAAGGTGCTGGTGAGTAAGGACCAGTGGGCCGAGATGAAGATGCGTGGCGGCACCGTCACCACCTT
Source organism: Clostridiales bacterium (assembly GCA_021199695.1). Classification (GTDB taxonomy): domain Bacteria; phylum Bacillota; class Clostridia; order Oscillospirales; family Oscillospiraceae; genus Onthomonas. The sequence continues at coordinate 3,512 of JAJQHP010000041.1, read as the reverse complement.
CGGCGAGGCCAGCGCCATCAGCGACGCCGCCGACCGGGAGGCCCAGGAATCCGTAGAGGCGGAGGATGTGGATATGCCGCCGTTTGAGGTGTAGGTAGTGTGTAGTGGTCAGTGGGTAGTGGATAGAGTCTTGTCCACGAATCACTAACCACTAACCACGAATCACTAACTACTAAAATGATAGGTGATCCTTATGATAAAGCTCATCGTCTCCGACCTGGACGGTACCCTCATCCCCGAGGGGACGGGGTATCTGCCCCCTGAGGTCAAGGACCTGCTGGACCAGGTCCAGCGCAGCGGGCTCCAGCTGGCCATCTCCAGCGGACGGCAGGCCCCCAGCATCCGCCGGGCCCTGTCCACTCTGGAGCGGGAGCCCCTCATCATCTCCCAGAACGGGAGCTGCATCTTCCGGGGGGAGCGGCTGCTCTACACCGACCCCATGCCCCGGGATGCCGCCCTGGCCGCCGCAGAGGAGGCCTCCCACTGGCCCCAGTGCGACGTGGTGCTGGAGACGGCGGAGCAGTGCTGGGTCTACCACGGCTTCCACGGCGTGGTGGAGGAGCAGCTCCTCTCCCGGCGGTATCAGTACGCAATCATCCACGACCTGTCAGACGTGGAGGGGGACGTGGTCAAGGTGGCCTGCTACATCAAGCAGGACATCGACGGCTTTGCCGCCTGGGCGAAAGGGGCCTGGAGCGACCGGCTGCTGGTGGCCCGGTCCGGGGTGTCCTGGGTGGACTTCAACGTGACCGACAAGGGGAAGGGCCTGCTGGCCGCCTGCCGCCTGCTGGGGGTCGCCCGGGATGAGACGTTGGCCTTTGGGGACAACCTGAACGACGAGCCCATGCTGGCCGCCGCCGGAAGCGCCTACGCCGTGGCCAGTGGTAACCCGGAGCTGACCGCCCGATACCCCACCTGTGTCCACCCATCAGAGATCATCAAAAAAATTCTGCCCAAATGGGAAGAAAACGCTTGCATTTCCAAAATGACCGTGCTATAATGTCAAAGCTGTCGATGAGAAGTCATTGCGGTATGCGGTAGTAGCTCAGTTGGATAGAGCGTTTGACTACGAATCAAAAGGTCGGGGGTTCGAGTCCCTTCTGCCGTATGGAAAGTACCTGGTTTCATGTGAAACCAGGTACTTTTTTGCCTTTCAGGCACTTTCGGGCGGCGGCAACCGGGCGAAAATACAGACGCAGCTGCCCTACAGACAGGCAGAACAGACCCGCAGACCTTTTCCGTCTCTGCGGGTCTGTTTCCTGTCATCGGGGGAGGGGGATTTTACACAGATTTTACCATGAGCCGATAGTAGTTTTTACATACCATGCATTATCATGAAGAAAACCAAACCTGTTCCTGACATTTCTCCCCAAGACGGGCGGAACGGGACAGACAGAGGAGATTTTAGCATGGACTTTTTTGATGTATTGACCCTCATCGGCGGACTGGCCCTGTTTCTCTACGGGATGTCGGTCATGGGAGACGGCCTGGAGCAGTGCGCCGGGGACCGGCTGAAAACCATTCTGGAGCGGCTGACCTCCAACCCCCTGGCGGGATTTCTCACCGGCCTGGGGGTGACGGCGGTGATCCAGTCCTCCTCCGCCACCACGGTCATGGTGGTGGGCTTCGTGAACTCCGGCATCATGACCCTGCGGCAAGCCATCAACATTATCATGGGGGCCAACGTGGGCACCACCGTCACCGCCTGGATTTTGAGCCTGAGCGGTATCGAGAGCGACAGCTTCTTTGTCCAGCTGCTCAAGCCCTCCTCCTTTACCCCAATCCTGGCCCTGATCGGCGTCATCTTCTATGTGTTTCTAAAGGATGGAAAGCACCGGGACGTGGGCACCATCCTCCTGGGCTTTGCGGTGCTCATCACCGGCATGGAAACCATGTCCGGGGCGGTCTCCGGCCTCAAGGATGTGCCGGAGTTCACCAACATCCTGCTCCTGTTCTCCAACCCCATCCTGGGCGTGCTGGTGGGGGCTCTGCTCACCGCCATCATCCAGTCCTCCTCCGCCTCAGTAGGCATTTTACAGGCCCTCTCCGTGACGGGGGCCGTCACCGTGGGCAGCGCCATCCCCATCATCATGGGTCAGAACATCGGCACTACCGTCACCGCCCTCATTTCCTCCATCGGGGCCAACCGGAACGCCCGCCGGGCCGCTCTGGTGCACCTGTATTTCAACATCATCGGGACGGTGGTCTGTCTGACGGTATATCTGGCGGCGGACGCCATCTTCCAGTTTAGCTGGACCGACCTGCCGGTGAACCAGGCGGGGATCGCCATCATCCATACCGTCTTTAACGTGGCCTGCACCCTAATCATGCTGCCTCTGGCCAGCCTGCTGGAGAAGCTTGCCTATCTCACCGTGCCGGAGGAGCCGGTGCAGGAGCAGCAGCCCCTGCTGGACGAGAGGCTCATGGTGACCCCCTCTGTTGCCCTGAGCCAGTGCAAGCGGGTCAGTGTGGACATGGCCGTTCAGACCCGGGAGGCCTGCGAAAAGGCCTTCGCCCTGGTGGAGACCTGGAACGACAACAGCGCGGAGATGATACAGCAGACGGAGGCCGACCTGGACGCCTTTGAGGACGCCTTGGGCTCCTACCTGGTGAAGCTCTCCGGCAAGAGCCTGTCCATCGGGGACAGCCTGGAGCTGAATTTGCTGCTTCACACGGCGGGAGATTTCGAGCGCATCAGCGACCACGCCATGAGCATGCTGCTCTCCTGCCGGACGCTGCACCAAAACGACAGGCCCTTTTCTGAGGACGCCCGGCGGGAACTGCGCGTCGTCTCCGACGCGGTGCTGGAGGTGCTGGACCTGGCCATCCAGGCGTTCAACCTGACCGACCTGGAGACCGCCGGGAGGGTGGAGCCCCTGGAGCAGAATGTGGACCGGCTCTGCGGCAAGCTCCGGGAGCGGCACATCATGCGCCTCCGGGAGGGGGTGTGCAGCCAGCGTCAGGGGCTGATCTTCACCGACCTGCTCTCCGACCTGAGCCGCATCAGCGATCATTGCTCCAACATCGCCGTCTGCATCATTGAAAACCGGAACGCCAGCTATGACACCCACCGCTATCTATACGAGGTCAAGACCCAGGACAGCCGCTATCGGGAGATGTACCAGGAATATGCGGAAAAGTATCGCCTGAACCGGGAGACGAAGGTCTGAGTGCCGCACCGGCGGGATCTTATGACATTTTAAACAGGACGTTCTCCCCGAAAAGTGTCTATTGCTCTTGACTTTTGCGCTCTAAGATGTAATAATTGGAAAACGAAGAATGTGCTTAGGCTGGGAAGTCTGGGCGAACGCTTCCACTATCTATCCAGGAGGTTAGGTAAAACTATGGCAAACATTGATTTCTCCAAGTATGGAATTACCGGAACAACTGAGGTCGTTTACAACCCTTCCTATGAGTCCCTGTTCGAGGACGAGACCGATCCGTCCCTGGAGGGCTATGACAAGGGCCAGGTCAGCGAGCTGGGCGCCGTCAACGTCATGACCGGCGTTTAC
>JAJQHP010000154.1 GCA_021199695.1 Clostridiales bacterium | reverse complement strand
GCATAGCCGGGTGTCCGCCCCGGGCTTCCGGGCAAAGCTGAACGTCCGGTTCCCGGCGCTGTCCAGGGTGCCGAAGGCCAGTGTGGTGAAGCAGTCCGGGTCGGACACGATGCCCTCTGTCTCGATGCCCGCCCGGGCCAGCGTGTCCAGCAGCAGAGCGCCGAAGGCGTCCGCTCCCACCTTGCCCAGCAGGGCCGTCCTGCAGCCGTAGGCGGTGAGGGCCGCCAGCAGATTGCCCGGCGCGCCCCCGGGATGGGCCGCCAGGGTGGGGTAGCCGCCCTTGTCCGTGCTGACACAGGCAAAGTCGATGAGCAGCTCCCCGATGGCCGTCACGTCATATCTCATGCCGTATCCCCCATTTGATGCGAAATCACACCCGTCTGGTCAGCCACAGAAACTCATACCCGCCCAGGGTCAGAACGCCGGGGTTGTCCGCCTGCCGTTGTCCCAGCAGGTCGGTGTAGGCTCCCGTCTCGTCCAGCCACGCCTTTTGGGGCTCCGGGCTAAAATTGTACAGGCCGTAGAGCTTCTCCCCGTTCTTGTACCGGCCCAGGACCAGCACCGCATGGTTGCCCGCGTCCACCGTCCAGAATTCCGCGTCCGCGTCAAAGACGGGGGCGGACCGGCGGACCGCCTCCAGCCGCTCCAGTCCCCGGAACAGCCGCCCCTGGACGGTGTCCGGCTCGTTCCGCAGCTCCGCCTCATCCCACCGGAAGTCTCCCCGGTGGAGGTAGCGGCTGTCCCCGGCCTTTTCCGGGTCGTCCAGATAGGCCCAGTCGTTGCGCTGGCCCACCTCGTCCCCGGCGTAGAGCACCGGGATGCCGCTCTGGGACAGCATACAGGCGTGGAGCATCAGATCCAGCGACAGGGCCTGCTCCGTCATGGCGGCGCTCCCCGTCTCCAGCGCCGTCTCCAGGCCGCAGAGGGAGGCGGTGGTGCCGCAGAGCCGGGCGTCTCCCAGCCGCTCGTCGTCGTTGTACAGCGTTCCCCGGCTGGCCCCATAGGGCAGCTTGCCGGTGAAATAGTCGTTCAAAAACCGCTTGTGGGGCACCTCCCCCATGCCGAACTGGGACAGGAAGGGGTAATCCAGCCCCCAGCCGATGTCGTCGTGGCAGCGGAGGTAGTTCTGGAAGGTGTAGCCCTTGGGGAGGGCCGCCACCTGGTTCAGCTGGTGCCGCAGCAGCCGCACGTCATGGGTGGCCGCCGTGTGCCAGGTGGTACACATGGCGGTCACGTTGTAGAGCATATGGCACTCCGGACGCTCCGGCGTGCCGAAGTAGGGGGCCACCAGGGCGGGCTCCATGACCACCTCCCCCAGCAGCAGCACCCCGGGGCAGACGATCTCGGTGACGATGCGCAGCATCCGCACCAGGGTGTGCACCTGGGGCAGATTGCGGCAGTTGGTCCCCAGCTGCTTCCAGATGTAAGGCACAGCGTCCAGACGGATCACGTCGATGCCCCGGTTGGTGAGGAACAGCAGATTCTCCGTCATCTCCCGGAACACGGTCGGGTTGGCATAGTTCAGGTCCCACTGATAGGGATAGAAGGTGGTCATGACCACCTTCCCCAGCTCCTCCTGCCAGGTGAAGTTGCCCGGTGCGTCGGTGGGGAACACCTGAGGCACCGTCTGCTCGTACAGATTGGGGATGTCCCAGCTGTCGTAAAAGAAGTACCGCTCCTGGTACTCCCGCTCCCCGGCCCTGGCCCGGCGGGCCCACTCGTGGTCCTCGCTGGTGTGGTTCATGACGAAGTCCAGGCAGACGGAGATGCCCCGGCGGCGGCAGTCCCCGGTCAGGGCCTCCAGATCGTCCATGGTCCCCAGCTCCGGCTGCACCCGCCGGAAGTCGGAGACGGCGTAGCCCCCGTCGCTGCGCCCCCTGGGGCTCTCCAGCAGGGGCATCAGATGGAGGTAGTTCACCCCGCACTCCCGGAGATAGTCCAGCCTGTCCCGGACGCCGTTCAGGTCCCCGGCGAAGGGCTTGACATAGAGCATCATCCCCAGACGCTCCCGGCTGCGATACCAGCCGGGGTCGGACTCCCGCTGCCGGTCGGACCGCTTCAGGTCCTCCGAACGGGCCCGGTACATTCCCTCCATGGCGGACAGCAGCTGGGGCAGGGTATCCTCCCGTCCCGGATACAGGGCGCAGTAGAGCTGTCGCAGCTCGTCATATCGGCTTGCGAGCCGGGTCTGAAACTCCTCATTCATTGACGATTCCTCCTGTTTGGAGGCCTCACATCCCCAGTTTTTCCATGTCGGAGAGAATTTCCTCCTCCGTCTGCACATGGCCCTCGCCGGGGGCGGACGCCTCTTTTTCTTTTTGTTCCAGATAGGGCGCGAAGGATTTCAGCAGTATGCTGGCGTTGAACATGGTGATGACGGCAAAGCCGCACAGCACCCACAGAAAGGCGTAGGTGGGCAGGTTGCCCCGGTCCAGGTAAGTCACCGCCATAGGGACGATGTTGGCGATGAGCATGGCGACGGTGGTGACCGGACGCTTCACGGCGAAATACACCGAGTCCATCAAAAGCTGTTTGAAATTCACCCGGAAGGCCGCCATCACCGGGAACAGGTAGCAGGCCAGGATAACGACGGCAATGCCCATGGCCATCAGAGGATACCGGAACAGGGCCATCGCCCCCTCGAACTGGTCGCACCAGCCGATCTCCAGCCACAGGACCGCCCCCAGGGCCAGCAGCGCCAGAAAGCAGAGGGTCCCCTGTTTGAAATTGCTCTTAAATCCCCTCCAGAAGGTGGTGAAGGGGTTGCAGGTCTGCTCCCGCAGACAGGTCAGCAGGGTGAAATACAGGGCGGCATACCCCGCCCCCGCCGTCACCACCGGCAGCAGGGAGAGGACGAACAGCAGATTGGCGGCGATGAGGATGCCGCACCGGGTCATGAGCTGGCCAAAGACGCTGTCATTGTCCAGAAGGCCGCGTAAAAACCTCATAGTTAGTTCCTCCTTTCAGCGGGAAAACAGGTAGCGGAGGAACAGGGCGATCTGGTCCATATGGGGCGCGTTGGCGGAGACGCCCAGGGCGCAGTCCCCGCCGTAATACTCGCTCAGCAGAGAGCCGGAGAGGTCGATGCCCACCGGCACCTCCGTCAGCGTTCCGTCCCCCTCCAGGTCGGCCTCCACCGTCAAAATACGGTCGGAGTAGGTCTCCAGCAGGTCGGACGCCCGCTCATCGGATAGGCTCATGAGCCGCCCGCTCTCCCCCACCGCCAGCAGGTCGTCGGTATTCATCACCAGCACGTCCAGCGTGCCCCCGCCCAGGTAGGCGATCAGCATTTCATAATAGGCGCTGC
>JAJQHP010000237.1 GCA_021199695.1 Clostridiales bacterium | reverse complement strand
TTTGTAGAATTGGGGTCAGGCTCTGAACCTGACCCCAACATTTATTATAGAACCGATAAAAATGGGGAGCGCCCTGGGCGCTCCCCATTGCTCTGTTCTGATATGGGTCAGACAACTGCTTCCACCAGCACCCGGTCGCCCAGGACAATCTCCTTTACCCCGATCTCCTTATTTTTATTGAAGTTGAAGCTGAGCATATAGCCCTTCTTCAGATGGAAGTAGTCCAGGTAAGCAGCCAGCTGCTCCTCGCCTCGCTCGTGGTAGGTGTTGCCCCGCCAGATCTTCATCTCGATGATGAACTGCTCTCCCCGGTAGTCGATGACCACATCCATCCGTTCCCGGTTCCGGGTCTCCGCCTCCACATAGCTGTTGCCTACGCCGTTGATGATGGGTTTCAGAAACAGCAGGAAGTAACGCCGTCCCGTGTCCTCCAGGAATTCCTCATCACGGTCGCCGTAGAGGTAGTCGAAGGTCTCCACGAATTTTTCCAGGATGCGGCGGACGTTCAGATGGCCTCCGGCGATGAACTGATTCTTCTCCTGCAATCCGGCGTCGTACAGCTTGCTGGTGATATACTCCTCTGACATGAAGTAATTATAGAGGATAGACTCAAAAATGCGGTTGGAGATGACTGCGCTGCCCTTCTCGTTACGGACAAAGCCGAACATCTCCGCCACCTCGATGGAGCGGTTCCACGGACTGTAAGGGACGGCCCGACCAGTGAACAGGAGATCGTAGACTACCGTCCGCAGCTCTGGATAATCGGTTATCTTGTTCAGCAGCGATTCAAAGAGGGGATTTTTCTCGGCAACGAGGAGCTTGACCGCCTCCAGCAGACCGCCCTTCGTCCATGCCGCACTCAGGCCGGAAAACCGCTCCGTCCGGGAGATGCGCTCATCCAACAGCTTGCACAGCCGGGAGACCAGGTAGGGATAGCCGGAGGTGTAGTCATAGAGAAGCCGGGCCATGCTCTCCACGTTCATGCCGGTAGAGTGGTCGGCCTCGTACTCCTCCAGCATCCCGGCGATGTCTGAAACGGAAAAGCTCATATCCACCAGGAAGTCCGCCGCAATATTCCACGGACTGTTGGTCTTATGCTCCTCCTCCGGGCGGAGCTTCCGCCGGATGTTGCGGATGTCGTATACGCCCGCCAGGATGACGGATTGGAAGGTGGGGATCGTGTCCCGATCCAGGTAGGCCGCTCTCAGTTGGGCCAGGAAGTCCAGAAACACCTGGTTGTTCGAAGCGGTGTCCACCTCGTCAATGATGAGAACGATGGGGCGGGCAGCCTGTTCGCACCATTTGCTGAAACACTCCATTAAATCGGCCATGCGGACCTGTTGATCTGTCCTGTCCGCCAGGATCGCCAGCTGTGCCTCGACTCCCTTTGGTACTTCCTCCATGCGGCGTATCTTCTTATTGATCTCTCTGGTCAAGGCGTGTACAAAGGAACTCCCCGTTCCAAATTCCGCCGACTCAATGTTCTGGAAATCCAGGCTGACAACCATATAGTCTGCCTGAAGGAACTTCTCCAGTGCCCGGATTGTTGTTGTCTTTCCATACTGTCTGGCCCGGTTGATGGTGAAATACTCACCCCGGTCTACCATCGCCCTGATCTCCTGCAGGCGGGAGGTCAGGTCTACCATATAGTGCCGATTTGGATTGCACGCACCGTTTACGTTGAAATATCTCGTCATTGCGCTGTTCCCTCCCTTCCGAAAGGCCGTTTTCTATTCTGTTGATAGTTTACCATAAGATCAGCCTCACATCAAGGCGATTTTGAACGTTCCCCCCTCCTTTCCTCCCCCAATCCACACCCTGAAATGAGGTGAATCATGATCGAAAGCGAAAGCTGGATCGTTGACAACCTGAACTCTGCCCTGAACACATGGAACGAGAAGCTGACGGAGCTGTGGAGCCTGCTCACCACCAGCCCGGAGTCCTTCCTCGGACAAATCCATATAGCGGTATATCACGGTCTCTGCCCACCAGAAGAAGAATGCCCCTACACCTTTGCCACCAGGGAGACGGTCACCCTCTCCCTCCCTCAGCCCTGGGTTCGGCTCCTCCGGGAACTGGATCGCCGGGAGGCCAACAGCGACCAGTGGGAGAACCGCCGCACTGCTCCCTGGAGCGGTACGCCCCCCACAGGACTCGTGTTTCCCTCCGCCACAGCCCATTTGAGCCGCTGGAGGAGCGGGATACCTGGGAGACGCTCTGTCGGGCGCTCTCGCCCCAGGAGATCGTAGTGGGCGATCTGTACTTCCGCCGGGGCTACCGGCAGGCGGCGCTGACCCAGGGTTGGAAGCAGTAGAGACCCTGGGGACGCCTGTGGAGCTGCCGCCCCGATGAGAGGCCCGGAGAGACGGGCCTGGGGGGCGACAGCCGCCCATACTGCTCCCTTTCTCTCCGGGGGGCGTGTGCGAATACGAAGAAACCATCTTTCAACATTTCAACACAGGAGTAAACACCATGTTTACCGAACAAACCATTCGGGACGGCCATCCCCACAGAGTATCTGCCCTTTCTCTCTCAGGCACTCATGGCGGACGGACAGTCCACGGAGCCTGTCCGGGCCGTGGTGCGCAAGAGCAAGGCTCACTATGTCTGTGACCGGAAGCTAGAGGAGCGTCTCCGCACCGCCAACCTGGCCCACATGAGCCAGCGCCGGGTGACGGCCCTGAACAGCCTGTCCGCACAGCTGGATCTGGACGCCGCAGTCGGCCTCAACCCCTATGACCAGGCCCATGTGTGCGTGCCGCCCTCCTGCCTCTGTAAGGAGCAGGATTGCAGATACCGGTGATTTTTGGAGCAATGCGGCTCCTCCCACATAGAATTTCAGATCTGCAACCACAATCTGCTTCTGGCTAACGCCATTCGAGTGAGAACGACGCCTGTGTGATCGCCCTCCTGGACAGCCGGGCGACGCCGGAGGGCAGATACCACGCTCTGCTCCACTGCGCCTTCGACCATGCGGTCAAATGGCAGTATCTGGAGCGTAATCCCGCTGACTATGCCGCCCTGCCCCGGCACCGTTCAAAGAGCCGGGAGGTGTGGACAACAGAGGAGGCATACCAGGCGGTACAGCTGTGTGACACTCAGCCCCTGAAGCTCTGTATGCAGCTGGCCCTCGGCTGCTCCATGCGGATCGGCGAGATCCTGGGGCTGACCTGGGACTGTATCGACATCACCCCGGCTCTGATGGCGGAAAACGCAGCCATGCTCCATGTCAACAAGGAGCTGAAGCGCTGTGAGAACAGCAGCCTGAATGCCCTGGATGCCAAAGGACATCTGAACATTCTCTATGCC
>JAJQHP010000036.1 GCA_021199695.1 Clostridiales bacterium | reverse complement strand
ACCTCATCGAGCTGGTGCCCGACCGGAGCACCTACGCCGTCCGGTGCAGCAGCACGGAAAAGGGCAAGACGGTGAAGGCCCTGTGCGACGTGGGCTGCCTGGGCTGCGGCCTGTGCGTCCGCCAGTGCGACCAGGGGGCCATCACCCTGACCAACAACCTGGCCCACATCGACTACGACAAGTGCATCGGCTGCGGCAAGTGCGCGGAAAAGTGCCCGGCGAAGATCATTCGTCTGCGGTAACACAGTGACAGACAAGGGCGGCGACTCAACCGGGTCGCCGTCCTCAGTCCGTCTATGCCTGTCCAGCTCTGTTTGGGAGACGCCAAATTGTAAACCGGTAAAAATAAAAAGGTTGACAATGGACCCGCTTTGTGTTATTATCTCGGTCGAGCCGGGCGAAGGCCCGGACAAGGGAGGCAGTAACAATGAGCGAAGGAACGGTAACAGTCAAGAAAAACGGTTTGAAAACCCGGGACATGGTGCTCATCGCGCTGTTTGCGGCGCTGATGGCCATTTGCTCCTGGATCTCTGTTCCCACAACGGTGCCCTTCACCCTCCAGACCTTTGCGGTCTTTGTGACGGTGGGCCTGCTGGGGGGCAAGCGGGGGACCCTGGCGGTGCTGGTGTACATCCTGCTGGGAGCCATCGGTCTGCCGGTGTTCGCCGGATTCAGCGGCGGCCTGGGCAGTCTGCTGGGCAGCTCCGGAGGGTATATCATCGGCTTCCTGTTCTCCGCCCTGGTGATGTGGGGGATGGAGGCGCTGTTCCGCATCCCCGCCGCCGGAGGGAGCGAGGCGCGAAAGGGCCTCGTTACCAAACGCAACGGCGTGCTGGTGCTGTCCATGGTGCTGGGGCTGCTGGTGTGCTATCTGTTCGGGACGGCGTGGTTTATGGCGGTCTACACCAGCGCCAACGGGGCGGTGGCCCTGATGACCGTGCTGGGCTGGTGCGTGTTCCCCTTTATCCCCTTTGACCTGCTGAAGATCGCCCTGGCCCTGGGGGTCACTGTGACCCTGGGAAAGTATGTGCCCGGATAACGGCGGGCCGGCCATCCCCCTGCGGCCCCACCACGGGATGTGCCTGGCCTACTATCAGGGGAAGGGCTACAGCCCGGCGTTTACCCGGGCGGCGGACCGGCTGCTGGTCCGGCTGGAGGCGGAAAACCCCGCCGTCCGGCTGACGGTGGCGGCGGACGGGATGTGCGCCGCCTGCCCCAACCGCCGGGGGGACGAGTGCGCCGGGACGGGGAACGCCTCCCATTACGACCGGGCGGTGCTGGAACAGTGCGGCCTGGAGGAGGGGGCGGAGCTACCCTTCCGGGAGTTCGCCGCCCTGGTGCAGCGGCACATCCTGGCCCCAGGCGGGCGGAGGTCGATCTGCGGCGGCTGCCGGTGGAGCGGGCTGTGCGACGGCCCCGGCCGGTGGGCGGAAGAAAAGACAGACACATAGAAAAACACTCCGACGGAACCCGAATGAAAGGGCTCCGTTGGAGTGCTTTTTCGTGTTATCGTTCTCCCAGCAGCTGGGCCATCGTGTCGCTGTCTCCGACAGAGAAGCCCTCCCTGTCCAGCAGCACCTCGGAGCCGTTGGCGCAGGTCAGGATCAGCAGATGAGCCGTCTCCCGCCGGGAGATGATGTCGCTGTAGGCGATCTCCGTCTCCTCCCCGGTCCCGGAGCGGACGATGAGACGGTCCTCGTAGAACGATGTCTCCCGCCGGGGAAGGCCGTTCTGGGACAGGGCGCGGTAGGCCTTCTTTTCCTCCGTGCGGGGCAGCACCACCCGGAGCCAGATGAGGACGGCGGCGTACAGAATGACCTCGCCCCCCAGAATGGCGGCGTTGCCGTCCGTCAGGGAGACCATCAGGTACAGGACGGCCAGCACGGCCAGCAGCACCCCGGCCACCTTTGCGGTGAGCCGGTTGTACTTCCGGTTCAGAACGGCCCTGGCCCCCTCGTGAAAGACGGCCTCTGTCATTTCGACGGTATTGACCGCCAGAGGTTCCTTTATCGCCATGGGTCGTCCTCCTCTGTGTCGTAGATGGGCGTTTGCTCCGGGAAGTGGGCCTGAATCTCCTCCTCGATGCGGAACGCCTGGTTCAGGTCGTTGTAGAGCAGGAAATTGGCCAGGTACAGGATGAACCACAGGCCGATCAGGGGCAGGAGAATGGAGGACCAGGGCAGGAACAGGGCGATCACCAGCCAGTAGCCCACCTGGAGGGCGGCGACCCCCAGGGTGTGCCAGAAATACTTGATGCAGAACAGCAGGCAGTTTTTCAGCCGGACGGACCCGGTCTGCTCAAACAGCACCAGCTGAGGCCAGTAGACGGTCAGCAGCATGGTGGCCAAGAGCAGACTGAGCAGGAACAGCAGAGTGGTGCCGATGCCGGGCAGGGAGACCGCCCACCAGTACAGCAGCATTCCGGCAAAGATGGCGCAGCCCAGAAACAGGCACAGCACCACCCCGGGGAGCAGGGCGCATTTCCAGTTGTTTTTCAGCGCCTTCCGATAGTCCAGCCACCAGTTCTGGGGCGCGTCCCGGAGAGAGCGGAAGAGCAGGTCGTACATGGCGTAGACAAACGGCCCGGCGAACAGTCCGCCCACCACGCTGGCTACCAGCATGACCAGGGCGCTGGTGGAGAGGATGGCGTATCCCATCCCCAGGGCGAAGGGGAGAAAGCCCAGGAGGGTGACAAAGCCACCCAGGAAAAAGGGCATCGCGTCCCGTTCCAGCACCTCCCGATACCGGTCGAAGCCGGTGAGGCGTCCGGGGCCGTGGTGGGGGTCCTCGCGAAAGAGCAGAGCCATAATATGTATCCCTCCCTCAGGATGCGTAGTGGATGCCGTCCAGGAATTCGGTGAGGATGGCCAGGGCGTCCCCCTCAAAGTCCGCCTGACAGGTCAGCTCCACGTTGATGGCGTGGTTCTGGTAGACGCCAAAGGCAGAGGCCCCGAACTGATAGGGGTTGTCCTCCCCGGTGCCGTCGTAGATCAGGACGGTGAACTCCTGCCCGGCGCAGGTGACGGTCTGGGTGTCGGTGACGGTATAGACCGCCTCCTCCGCCGCTTGCCACTGGGCGATGTTCTCCGCCGCCGAGTCTTCATCGGCGCAGTCCGCCAGCAGAAGGTAGAGCTGGGCCTCGTACAGGTCCACCGTGTTCCCGTCGGAGTTGACATAATCCTCCGCCTCTCCAATCGTCCAGGCGGCATAGTAGAGGTCGGAACCGGCGAGAGCGTCCTTGTTGTCCAGCAGGGTCAGGCCGTTTTCCGGCGGCTCCACCCCCAGGGTGGCCCCCACCCGGACCCAGTCCTCC
>JAJQHP010000065.1 GCA_021199695.1 Clostridiales bacterium | reverse complement strand
GGGGTATCATGCGCACCACCGCCATCCCCTCCCTGCTGGAGACCCTGGCCCGGAACTCCAGCCACCGGAACACCACCGCCCGGCTCTATGAGCTGGCCCGCATTTACCTCCCCCAGGAGGGACAGGAGCTGGCCAACGAGCGGAAGATGCTCTGCCTCGGCGGCTACGGCGGAAACCTGGACTTCTTCTCCTTCAAGGGGGCCGTGGAGACGGTGCTGGAGTCCCTGGGCATTGAGAACGCCCGGTTCACCGCAGAGCGCAACGACCCCACCTTCCACCCCGGCCGCTGCGCTACCCTGACGGTGAACGGCAAGCTGGTGGGCGTGCTGGGCCAGGTCCATCCCCTGGTGAACGAAAACTACGGCGTAGAGCCTCCCATGTTCGCCGCCCAGCTGGACTTCGCCCTGCTGCTGGAGGCCCAGAAGCAGGAGATCACCTATCTGCCCCTGCCCAAGTTCCCCGCCGTGGAGCGGGACATCGCCGTGGTCTGCGACACGGATGTCCCCGTGGCCAGCCTGACGGACAGCATCTCCAAGGGCGGCAAGGGCCTGGTGAAGGAGGTCAAGCTGTTCGACATCTACACCGGCAAGCCCATCCCCGAGGGCAAGAAGTCGGTGGCCTTCTCCCTGCGCCTGCGGGCGGAGGACCACACCCTCACCGACGCCGAGGCGGACGCCGACATCCAGTCCGTCCTGGCCCAGCTGGAGCAGGACTGCGGCGCAGTGCTGCGGTAAGCGCCTCCCAAGAGAACAAAACACCCCGCCGGAACGGTCGTAAAACCGTCCCGGCGGGGCTTTTGCATGGGGGATAAGGGACTCGAACCCTCACGGATCGCTCCACGAGAACCTAAATCTCGCATGTCTGCCAATTCCATCAATCCCCCGAAGCGACAGGGACATTTTATCACAGGGGAAATTTGATGTCAATGCGGGGCGGGGGAATCAAATAACAGCAAAAAACTGCGCCGGACTTCGGTCCGGCGCAGCTCAGCGTGTCAAAAATCCTTTTTGCCACGCTGAGTACGATTTTTGAACTTTGAAAAAGTTCTAAAAATCGTTTCTTATTGCACGCGAAGGGGGCTTTTTGCCCCCTCCGACCCACCCCCGCTGCTCTATTGCGGAAGTCTCAGGCATTTTTTTGACAGTCTCAACTGCGCCGGACTTCGGTCCGGCGCAGCTTTTATTGACAGAGTCTTAGCTGTTTTCCAGCTCCACAATCAGGGACAGGTTGGCGATCTCGTAGCTGTTGAGATAGCTGCTGATGTTGGCGTCAAAGGTAGCGGCGTCGATGGTGCCGCTGTACCAGGAGCAGCTGTTGAAATAGGACTGGAGATCGGAGTCGGTGAACTTTCTCCCGTGGCGGGCATAGATCTCGTTCCGGGCCAACCGGAGCTGGGATTTGGACAGGCCGCTCAGCTCGCTGGCGGTGTAATACTTGCTGTTGCTGTACGGCAGGATATAGCCGGTGACGGTGGCAGTGCCGACGGTGATCGTGCTGTCAGAGCTGCCGCTGGAGGAGGTGGATAGGTAGCCGGAATAGACATAGCCGGTAACGCCGCCCACCGTGACCTTGCTCCATCCGTTGGAGGTGGTGCCCAGCCGGGTCACCGCCTGGCCCTTAGTCAGGGTAGTCACCACCTTGCCGGTAGAGGCGCTGGGATAATCCCGGACGTAAACCCCGGTGGTGGCATAGACGGTATCGTTGGTGGCAGTGATGCTCACGCTGTCGGAAGACGAGCTGCTGTCATCGGAGCTGCTGTCAGAGCTGCTGCTGGCGGAGGAGGACAGGTAGCTGGTGTAGACATACCCGGTCAGTCCGTTCACCGTGATCTGCGTCCAGTTGCCGGAGGTCACGCCGGTGAGAGTGACTGCCTGGCCGCTGCCGAGGGTGGCGATGACCGTGCCGTTGGGCTCGCTGCGCATATTGACTCCGGTGGTGGTATATGCCGTGGCGGCGCTGCTGCTGTCGTCATCATCGTCGTCGGCAGAGACAGCTGTGGTGGACAGGTAGCTGCTGAACACATAGCCCTCAGTACCGTTGATGTTGATGCGGCTCCAGCCGGTGGCGGTGGTGCCGGTGCGGGTCACAGACTGCCCGACGGCCAGGCCCGCAATGATGTTGCCGGTCTCAGCGCTGGGATAGTCCCGGACGTTGACCGAAGCGGTGGCGTACACCGTCTCGTTGACCTCGGTGATGGCAGGCAGCTCGGCGGTAGCGGCGGTATCGTCCTCGCTGTCGGTGTCATCCGCAGTGTCGTCGGCGTTCTCCGCCTCATCCGTAGCGTTACCCGTCTCGTCAGTCGTGGCGTCCCCATCGTCCGTGGCGTCGCCCGTCTCGTCAACCGTGGCATCCCCATCGTCTGTGGCGTCGCCCGTCTCGTCGGCCGTGTTCTCCGCCTCGTCGCCGGTTTCATCGGCGTCGCTTTCCGTGTCCTCCGTGTCCGGGATGACGTAGTCGGCGTCCGTGTCGTCCTCAGCGGCGGCGTCGCCGTCGGCGTTCTCCTCATCGGTCAGGCTGGTGTCGTTGTCGTTGGTCTGGTCGGAGTTGTCCTCTCCGGTGGGCATGGAGCTGAGGAAAACCACCATGGCGATGATGAGCAGAGCCAGCAGCGCGCAGACGGCGGCGATCACCGGGGTAGAGGTCTTGGCCTTCTCCCGGGTGTGCTTCCGCTCGCTCCAGTTGAACTGTCCCTCCTGGGCAGGCTGCTCCGGCTTATTCTTCTCCTGAGCCGCCCGGGTGGCCTCGGCGTTGTGCTTGGCCTCATAGACCTTCTGGGCGGAGGCGGCGGCGATCACGGTGGTGTCTACGCCCACAGCCCTGTTCTGATTCTCGCCGGCGCTGGGCTTTTTCTGCTGTGTATCCGTCCTGCTGGCAGCAGTCCTCTGCCGGGGCCGTCTGACGGCATTTTTCCGGGCGGCTGCCGCTCTGGCAGAGGCTCTTGTCCCCGTCTCGGCGGCAGGCTCCGTCTTCCTGGCGGAGGGGTCCCGCATGGCGTTGACCACGAAGGGAGAATCCTCGTCAAAGGGCTCATCATCCTCGGCAGCCTTGTCGTTGGATGCGCCGGTCTCAGAGGCGGCCGTGCTGGAAACGACGGAAGAGACCACCGCCTGGATGTCCGCCATGGACACATCGGCAGGCTTTTCGGCATTGGGCGTCTCAGGACGGGAAGCAGGTCCCGCAGCGGTGGCATCCGCCTTGGGGGCCTCCGCCTTGGGCGCATCTGCCTTCGGAGCATCCGCCTTGGGGGGCTCCGCCCGGTTCTCGCTCAGGGTGACGCCGTTCTCCGCCGGGGCGGGGGTGCTGTCAGGGATGGGG
>JAJQHP010000017.1 GCA_021199695.1 Clostridiales bacterium | reverse complement strand
GTATTGATGATCGCTTTTCATCCGGCCGGAATGACCTTATCGGCTCTGTCTTTGACGCTGCCCATACGACGCCCCATTCCGCCGTCAGGACGGCCGACGCAAAACGGCGGTCAGCCGCCCGGGCGTATTTGTGTGGCGATCCCTTAAATCCTATTGACAAGGTAGGAATTGCAGAGTACAATACCCTTGTCCGCAGAGAGGGGCCGAACGCCCCTTTCTTTTGAAAGACGCCCGGCGGACGGGCAGCGATGGGTTATCTGGGGCAAGTCCCCGTCAAGGAGGATATTATGTCGGATTTATTGCTTGAGGTCAAAGACCTCTCGGTCAATGTGGAGGAGAAGGACATTCTCCACGGGGTCAGCCTGAGCATCGGCCGGGGGGAGACCCATGTGCTGATGGGCCCCAACGGTGCGGGCAAGTCCACCCTGGGCTATGCCCTGATGGGCAACCCCAACTATCATGTGCAGAGCGGAGAAATCTGGTTCCGGGGGCAGCGTATCGACGGCGAGGCGGTGGACAAGCGGGCCAAGGCGGGGATGTTCCTCTCCTTCCAGAATCCCCTGGAGGTGCCGGGGCTGACTCTCAGCGGCTTTCTTCGCAACGCCCTGGAGCAGGTGCGGGGCAGCCGGGTGAAATACAGCGAGTTCCGCCGGGAGCTGTACCGCAACATGGACCTGCTCCAGATGGACCGGGCCTATGGCAACCGGGACCTGAACGTGGGCTTCTCCGGCGGCGAGAAGAAGAAGGCGGAAATTCTCCAGATGCTCATGCTTCGCCCCGCCCTGGCTATCCTGGACGAGACGGACTCCGGCCTGGACGTGGACGCCGTGCGCATGGTGTCCCAGGGGGTGGAGGCCTACCAGAAGGATATGGACGGCGGCCTGCTCATCATCACCCACAGCACCCGGATTTTGGAGGCCCTCCACGTGGACTACACCCACATCATGGTCAACGGCCGCATCGTCTGCACCGGGGACGGCTCCCTGGTGGACGAGGTCAACCGGGACGGCTTTGAGCGGTTCACCGCCGGGGCGGAGGAGGACTCCCAGTGAAAGAGAAAACCTATGTCCAGGACATTGACCGCAACCTCTACGACTTCCGCAACGAGGAGGGGGCGGACACCTTCCGCCTCCAGTCCGGCCTGACCCGGGAGACGGTGGAGCAGATTTCCCGGGAAAAGAACGACCCGGAATGGATGCACGACTTCCGGCTCCACGCCCTGGAGATTTACGAGCAGATGCCCGTCCCCGACTGGGGCCCCTCCATCGAGGGGCTGGACATGAGCAACATCGCCACCTATGTCCGCCCCAACACCAAGATGTCCGCCAGTTGGGAAGAGGTGCCGGAGGACATCAAGGACACCTTTGAGCGGCTGGGCATCCCCCAGGCCGAGCGCACCAGCCTGGCCGGAGTTGGGGCCCAGTACGACTCCGAGCTGGTCTATCACAACGTCCGGGAGGAGGTGGCCGCCCAGGGGGTCATCTACACCGACCTGGAGAGTGCCCTGCACGGGGAGTATGCCGGGATGATCCAGGACCACTTTATGAAGCTGGTCACTCCCCGGGACCACAAGTTTGCCGCCCTCCACGGGGCGGTCTGGTCCGGCGGCTCCTTCGTCTACGTCCCCAAGGGGGTCAAGGTGGAAATCCCCCTGCAATCCTATTTCCGGCTCAACGCCCCCGGCGCGGGCCAGTTCGAGCACACCCTCATCCTGGTGGACGAGGGGGCGGACCTCCACTTTATCGAGGGCTGCTCCGCCCCCAAGTACAACGTGGCCAACCTCCACGCCGGATGCGTGGAGCTGTTCGTGGCGAAAAACGCCCGGCTGCGCTACTCCACCATCGAGAACTGGTCCAAGAATATGTACAACCTGAACACCAAGCGGGCCCAGGTGGAGGAGGGCGGCGTCATCGAGTGGGTGTCCGGCTCCTTCGGCTCCCACGTCTCCTACCTCTACCCCATGAGCATTTTGAAGGGCCGGGGTTCCCGGATGGAGTTCACCGGCATCACCTTCGCCGGACGGGGCCAGAACCTGGACACCGGGGCCAAGGTGGTCCACGCCGCCCCGGACACCGCCTCCTATATGAACACCCGCTCCATCTCCAAGGACGGGGGAATCAGCACCTTCCGCAGCTCGGTGGTCATGACGAAGAATGCCGGGGGCAGCCGGGCCTCCGTCTCCTGTCAGTCCCTGATGCTGGACGACATCTCCCGGTCGGACACCATCCCGGCCATGGACATCCGGGCCGCCAACGTGGACGTGGGCCACGAGGCCAAGATCGGCCGCATCAGCGACGACGCGGTGTTCTACCTCATGTCCCGGGGCATCAGCGAGGAGGACGCCCGGGCCATGATCGTCAGCGGCTTTGCGGACAACGTCTCCAAGGAGCTGCCCCTGGAATACGCCGTGGAGATGAACAACCTCATCCAGCTGGAGATGAAGGGCAGCATCGGGTGATACCGCCGAAAGGAGTTCTCATATGGCTTTGGATTTAACGGTCAACCGGCTCAGCGCCCCCACCTGGCACTGGCTGGGGATGAATGACCATACCCTGACCGGGATAGACGTGCCCGTCCCCGCCTGCCCGGCGGTGGAGGGAGAGACCGCCCCGGCAGAGGGCTGGGACGAGGGCCCCTTCGCCGCCATCCAGACGGGCATGGGCCGGGATATGGACCTGCTCGTCCGGGAGAGCGGGGCGGAGCCCGTCCGCCTGAACGTCCCCGCCGGAGAGGAGCGGACCGTCCGCATCCACCTCCGCCGGGGGGCAGGGGAACATCAGCTTCTCCCGGTGGAGGTGCTGGCCCGGGCGGGCAGCCGCCTGACCCTGCTGATGGACTACACCTCAGAGCAGGACGAGGGCGGCATGCTGGCCGTCCGGACCCGGCTGGTGCTGGAGGAAAACGCTCAGGTAAAGCTGGTACAGCTCCAGCTCCAGGGAGACAATGATTTGGCCCTCAACGATGTGGGGGCGGTCTGCGCCGACGGGGCGAAGCTCCGGCTGGTGCAACTGTTCCTGGGGGCGGCGGAGACCTGCTCCGGCTGCTGTGCCGCGCTGGACGGCAAAAAGAGCGCCCTGGAGGCGGATACCGGCTATCTGGGCCGGAACCGGCAGCGCATCGACTTCAATTACGTGGCCCTTCACCGGGGAAAGGGCTCCAAGAGCGAGCTGCGGGCCAGCGGCGTGCTCCGGGACGCCGCTCGGAAGCTCCTCCGGGGCACCATCGACTTCCAGAGGGGAGCCGCCGGGGCCGAGGGAGACGAGCGGGAGGAGGTCCTCCTGCTCAATGAGGGCGTGGTCAACCAGACCGTCCCCCTCATCC
>JAJQHP010000177.1 GCA_021199695.1 Clostridiales bacterium | reverse complement strand
GCCAGGGGTTGGCGGAGGAGCTGAAGAGCTACACCTTCCAGGCCCCTAAGTACGCTCTCTATTCCAACGTCACCGGCAAGCCCTATGAGGGGCCGGAGGGCTACGCCGATCTGCTGGCCCGTCAGGTCATCAGCCCGGTGCGCTGGCAGACCATCGTACAGAATATGATTGCCGACGGTTTTGACACCTTTATCGAGGTTGGCCCCGGCAACACCCTCACCGGTCTGATCGGCAAGATCGACCCGTCCGTCAAGTGCTGCAACGTAGACAGTGCGGACTCCCTCCGCACCACCATTGAGGAGGTAACCAATGGCTGATTTACAGGGAAAGGTAGCTCTGGTCACCGGAGCGGCTCGTGGCATCGGCTACGCCATCGCAGACACCCTGGCCCGTGAGGGGGCCAGCGTGGTCCTGCTGGATCTGTGCTCCGAGGAGAACGGCGTGGAAGCCGCCAACAACATCGCCCAGGCCCGGGGCGTCACCGCCGCCTTCCGCCGCTGCGACGTATCCAACTACGAGGCCGTCCAGGAGACGGTGAAGGCGGTCGTCAAGGAGTTCGGCGGGGTGGATATCCTGGTGAACAACGCCGGTATCACCCGGGACCACGTGCTGCTGGCCATGAGCGAGCAGGAGTGGGACATGGTGCTGAACATCAACCTGAAGAGTATGTTCAACACCATCAAGGCCTGCTATCGGAACTTTATGAAGAAGAAGGCCGGGCGGATCGTCAACATCTCCTCCGTCTCCGGTCTTATCGGCAATGCGGCCCAGGCCAACTACACCGCCGCCAAGGGCGGCGTCATCGCCCTGACCAAGACGGTGGCCCGGGAGCTGGCCACCCGTGGCATTACCTGCAACGCCGTGGCCCCCGGCGCCATTGAGACGCCCATGACAGCCTCCATGGACCAGGACGCCCTCAAGGGCCTGCTCTCCACCGTACCTATGGGCCACATGGGCAAGCCGGAGGACATCGCTGAGTGCGTGGCCTTCCTGGCCAGCGACAAGGCGAAATATATCACCGGCGAGGTGATCCGGGTAGACGGCGGCATCGGTATGTGAGCCGCTTTCCCCCATTTGGCCTCGAGCCTTTTATTAGGAAAGGGAAATGTGTATGAGACGAGTAGTTGTGACCGGACTGGGTGCGGTCAATGCCGTTGGCAACGATGTGCCTGCCATGTGGGCAAACCTGCTGGCCGGAAAGCACGGCATTGCCCGGATCACCCGATTTGACCTGACGGACTTTAAGGCGACTCTGGCGGCAGAGGTGAAGGATTTCAACCCCCTGCTCTACATGGAGCGCAGTGAGGTCCGCCGCCACGACCTCTATATCCAGTACGCCATCGCCGCCGCGGACCAGGCCTTTGCCGAGTCCGGTATCGAGGGCACCATCGACCCCAAGCGGATGGGCTGCTACTTCTCCTCTGGCATTGGCGGCATGAACACCATGGTAGAGGAACAGCAGAAGATCATGTCCAAGGGTCCCCGCCGGGTCTCCCCCTACACCATCACCAACATGATGGGCAACGCCGGAGCCGGGTTCGTAGCCATCAAGCACCACTGCAAAGGCTCCTGCCTGAGCATGGCTTCCGCCTGCGCCTCCTCCACCCACGCCATTGGCGAGGCCTATCGGAATATCCTACACGGATACGCCGACGCTATGGTAGCCGGTGGCGCTGAGGCAGCCATCACCCCGGTGAGCACCGCCGGCTTTATCAACTGCCAGGCGCTCAGCTCCGCCACCGACCCGGACCGGGCCTCCATCCCCTTCGACAAGGAGCGGGACGGCTTTGTCATGGGCGAGGGTGCCGCCGCCCTTATCCTGGAGGAGTATGAGCACGCCAAGGCCCGGGGCGCTCACATCTACTGTGAGCTCTGCGGCTATGGCACTACCTGCGACGCCCATCACATCACCGCCCCCGATCCGGAGGGCGAGGGCGGCGGAGACGCCATTGCCCAGGCTCTGGCCGGTGTGGGCGAATACGATCCCGCCCGGGTCTATGTCAACGCCCACGGCACCTCCACCCCCATGAACGACAAGATCGAGACGCTGGCCCTGAAACGGGCCTTCGGTCAGGAGGACGCCTACAAGATCATGGTCTCCTCCACCAAGGGCGCTACCGGCCATATGCTGGGCGCTGCGGGGGCCACCGAAGCGGTGATCTCCGTCCTGGCCCTGGCCAACGGTGTGGTCCCTCCCACGGTAGGCTATCAGGTCCCCGACCCGGAGTGCGATCTGGATGTGGTGCCCAACCAGGCCCGTGAGGTCCCGCTGGACGCCGCCCTCTCCACCTCTCTGGGCTTCGGAGGCCACAACGGCTGCATCGCCTTCAAAAAGCTGGCGGAGTAAAGGAGGAAGAACAGCATGAATCAGGAAGAAATCAAACAGATCCTCCCCCATCGGGACAATATGCTCCTGGTACAGGAGGCCGAGGTCATCGACGGCGTAGCCCACGCCAAGTATCACGTCTCCGGCGAGGAGTTCTTCCTCAAGGGGCATTTTCCGGGGAACCCCGTGGTACCCGGCGTCATCCTCTGCGAGATGATGGCCCAGGGTGCGGCGGTGCTGCTGGCCAGCAGCCCGGAGCTGAAGGGCAGCACCCCCATGTTCACCAGTCTGGACAAGGTGCGCTTCAAGAGCCCGGTGAAGCCCGGGGACACTCTGGAGAGCGAGAGCACCATCACCAAGAGCAAGGGTCCCTTCTACTGGTGCGCCGCCAAGGGCTATGTGAACGGCAAGCTCAGCGTCACCGCTGAATTCTCCTTCGCCCTGGTCAAATAACACAACCGCTCCCTGTCGAAAACGGGGAGCGGTTTTTCATATGGAGGCTTCTATGGAATTACAAATGAACGGCTGTCCTCCCGGAGGATGCGAGAGCTGCTCCGGCTGTGCAGGAGGGACGCAGCTGGCGCTCACCCCCGGCGAGGTCGCCCTGCTCCTTCGATTGGGGGAGGTTTCCTTTCTCCCGGTCTGTCATCGGCAGGAGGGCAGGCTCCCCGTCTACCGGGAGGAACAGACATACACCGAAGCGGAATATGCAGCCATGATCAACGCCCTGTGGCAGAAGCGTCTCATCAGCCTGGACTACGATCTGCCCCTGACCAATTTCACCTACGACACCTATGCAGACTGCCCCGTCCACGGGAGCATGGCTCTGACCCTGCGGGGCCAGGCCGCCCTGGAGCTGCTGGAGGTGCAGGGGGTAGATGACGAGTAGTCCTCGAAAGGGCAAGAAAAACCGGCCAGTTGAAACTGACCGGTTTTTGTGTTGGCACTACCGATTTTCCCGGGCCATCTCCAGCCAAGTATCGTAGGCGCGGATGAGCTTAACTGCCGTGTTCGGAATGGG
>JAJQHP010000099.1 GCA_021199695.1 Clostridiales bacterium | reverse complement strand
CGGTGGCTCGCTCTGTGTTTAATAGACACGGCCACCCCGCCTACCGCGGGCCGCAGGGGTAATCGGTTCGGGCTTCACGGCCGGTTTGCGGCAGGCATCCCGTTTTTTCGCTCTGTGTGGCCCTGCCAAGCAAAGGAGCGTCACCTATGAGAGAGCATGAGAGAGGAGACGGCCTGTTCGCCGCCTCCGCCCGGTGGCTGCGAGAGCCGAGGGCCCTGGCCCTGGCGGCCCTGTTCGTGGCCATCAGCGTCACCTTAGACCTGCTGAACGTCCGTATCCAAATCACCCCCCAGCTCCGCATCACCTTCGGCTATCTGTGCGACGCCTCTATCGGTATGCTGTTCGGCCCGGTGGTGGGCATGGCGTCCGGGGTGTGTACCGACGTGCTGGGCTATCTGATGAACACCGGGGGCGGGGCCTATTTTCCCGGCTACACCCTGACGGCCATCGCCGGAGGGCTGATCTACGGCGTGGTGCTCTATCACCCCTCGGAGCGGAAGGGGTTCCGGCTGCTCCGGTGCTTCATCGCCAAGGGGCTCATCAACCTGCTGTGCAATATGCTGCTCAACACCTTCTGGCTCTCCCTCACCGGAGGAGACGGCTTTTTGGTGCTGCTGCCCCTCCGTGCGGTGAAAAACGCCCTCCTGTGGCCCATCGAGAGCCTGTTGCTCTACTTTGTGCTGGAGACGGTGCTGCGCATCAGCCTCCGGTTCCCCGCCCTCCGGCAGTCGCCCAGGGGAGGTGTCGGCCATGACCTATGAGGAAGCGCTGACCTACATCCACTCCACCCACTGGCAGGGAAAGCGCCCCGGCCTGGGCCGGGTGCGGGAGCTGCTGGAGGGGCTGGGAAGCCCCCAAAACCAGCTCCGCTTCGTCCATGTGGCGGGCACCAACGGCAAGGGCTCCGTCTGCGCCTGTATGGCCTCTGTGTTGCAGGCGGCAGGCTATCGGACGGGGTGCTTCACCTCCCCCTTTCTGGAGCGGTTTAACGAGCGGTTCCAGATCGACGGCGTGCCCATCGCTGACGAGGCCCTGTGCCGAATGACGGAGCGGGTCCGTCCTGTGGCCGACCGGATGGAGGACGCCCCCAACGAGTTCGACCTGATCACCGCCCTGGCCCTGACCTGGTTTGGGGAGGAAAAATGCGACATCGTGGTGCTGGAGGTGGGCCTGGGGGGGACATTAGACCCCACCAACGTCATCGACTGCCCCGACCTGGCGGTCATCACCGCCCTGGGTCTGGACCACACCCGGCAGCTGGGCAATACCCTCCCGGAGATCGCCGCAGCCAAGGCGGGCATCATCAAGCCGGGAGGGCAGGTGATTTACTATGGCGGAGAGCCGGAGGCCGACGAGGTCATCTGCCGGGTCTGCCGGGAGCAGGGAGCGCACCTGACCGTTCCGGACTGGACGAAGTTGGAGGTGCTGGCCTGGGAGCCGGACTGCACCCGGATGAGCTACGACGGGCTGGACGGGCTACGCCTCCCCCTGCTGGCGGCCTATCAGCCCCGGAACGCCGCTCTGGCCGTCACCGGGGCCAGGCTGCTCCGCAGCCGTGGGTGGGACATTCCAGAGCGCGCCATCCGGCAGGGGCTGGAGACGGTGCGCTGGCCGGGACGGTTCGAGCTGCTCCGGAAGGAGCCGCCCTTTCTCCTGGACGGCTCCCACAACCCCCAGGGCGTCCGGGCCACGGCGGAGAGCCTGGCCCTCCGGTATCCCGGGCGGCGGTTCGTCTTTCTCATGGGGGTCATGGCGGACAAGGACGCCGTCTCCATGATCGCGCCCCTGGCGCCCCTGGCGGCGGAATTTGTCACGGTAACGCCCCCCTCCCCCCGTTCTCTCCCGGCGGAGGCGCTGGCGGAGGAGATCCGCCGCCTCACCGGACTGCCTGCCCGAGTCTGCGATTCCGTGGAGCAGGGGGTGGAGACGGCGCTGGACCGATGCCGCCCCGACACCGGGGTCTGCGCCCTGGGCAGTCTCTATTTCTCCGGGGCCATCCGGCAGGCGGCGACGGCACGGTTCTAATCCTGGCACAATGCTGCCTGTTTTCAGCCTGATTTTAGCAGTCCTCCGGCCCGTCTGATATGTCAGTCGGGCCGGTTTTGCGCGGGAATCAACGGACGTTCCCTGTATTTTCCGGGATTTGCGCCCCCTTCTTGTTCACAAACTATTTATACTTTCTCCTATTGACAATCCGAACCCCGGGTGCTATAGTATCATTAGCACTCAGGGAAACGGAGTGCTAAAACGAAAACGCACATTCAGATATGAGGTGAGGCGATTGGCGCTGACGGAACGGCGCAGGAAGATCCTGCGGGTGGTGGTGGAAAACTACATCGAGACGGCGGAGCCCATCGGCTCCAAGGCCATTGCGGAGAAGGCGCAGCTCACCTGCTCCTCCGCCACCATACGAAACGAGCTGGCCGTGCTGGAGCGGGAGGGCTACCTGGAGCAGCCCCACACCTCCGCCGGGCGCATCCCCTCTCCCCAGGGCTATCGGCTCTACGTCAACGAGCTGATGGAGCAGCACAAGCTGTCCCTCCAGGAGACGGAGCGCATCAACGCAGCCATGGACGGCAAGATGCGGGAGCTGGACAGGGTCATCGACCAGGCGGGCCGTCTGGTCAGCAAGATGACCAACTATCCCGCCTTCTCCCTGGCGGGGAGCGGAGACGACATCTCCATCACCCGGTTCGACCTGCTGATGGTGGACCAGAACTCCTTCATCGCAGTGGTCATGGCCAGCAACAATGCGGTAAAGAACAAGCTCATCCACCTCCCCACCGACATCACCGAGCCGCAGCTCCAGCTGCTCAACACCCTGCTGAACACCAGCTTTACGGGCAAGAGCCTCTCCGAGCTGAACCCGGAGCTGATGCGGGTGGCGGAAAAGGCCGCAGGCTCCTCCTACGGGCTGATCTCCCTGGTGGTGTCCTTCGCCATGGATGTGCTGGAGGAGCTGGGACACAGCACCGTGCGCACCTCCGGCGTGGGTCATCTGCTGGAGAGCCCGGAGTACCAGGACATCGACAAGGCCCACAAGCTGATGACCTACCTCTCCGATGAGCCGGCGTTTTCCAAGCTGTCCGCCCCTATGCTCCAGAGCGATGCGGACACGAAGATTCTCATCGGTCCGGAGAACGTGGCGGAGGAGCTGAAGGATACCAGCGTGGTCCTGGCCAGCTACGACATCGGAGAGGGCATGAAGGGCGTCATCGGCGTCGTCGGCCCCACCCGGATGGATTACGCCAAGGTGACCGCCAAGCTGTCCTACCTGGCGGACAACCTGAGCAAGATGTTCAGCAGTTCACAGCAGAGCCAACTTCCCCAGAAGCGGGAGGCTCCGGCCC
>JAJQHP010000085.1 GCA_021199695.1 Clostridiales bacterium | reverse complement strand
GTCTCCTGCCCGGAGCTGTGGGGCGACGGCCCGAAGCTGCTTGGTGGAGAGGTGATAGGTCTGGGATGTGCTCACTGCTCTCCCTCCTCACACAGCTCCTCCACTGCCTGGGCGTTCTCCTCAAAGGTGCGGCTCAGACTGGACAGATCCTGGCGCAGGGCGTCCACCTCCCGGAGCGCGCCGGTGACGCTGTTTTTCAGGTCGTCGGAGGCGGTGACAAAATCCCGTCTCGTCCGGGCCATCAGCTGCCGCCGCTCCGCTTTGATGTGCTCCGCCTCGTCAGAGGCCTGTGCGACAGTGCGCTCCGCCTGCTGCCGGGCCTGCTCCTGAACGGCCTCCGCCCGGGCGTTGGCCTGGGCCAGAAGGTCCGTCTCCTTTGCCCGGGCCTGGGCCAGAATGGCCTCCGCCTCGGCCTTCGCCGTCTCCAGCAGGGAGGACGCCCGGCGGCGTGCCTCCAGCTCGATGGTGGCGAAGTCGTCCTTTAACTGCCGGTAGCCCTCCGCCTGGTCCCGCAGCTCCTGGGCGGTGCGGCCCTCGGCCAGCAGCGGCTCCAGCTGGGTCTGGAGGGCCCCATTTTCCGTCTCCAGGGCCTGTACCCGGGCGTTGGCCGTCTCCAGCTGGCCCCGCAGCTCCGACAGCTCCGCCTCAGCGGCCTGGGCGTCCTTGCGGGCGGCCTCCAGCTGGGCGGTCAGGCCCTCCTTCTCCTGGGCGTGCTCCTTTGCGGTTCGCTCGATATAATCCAGCACGTCCTGACGGTGAAAACCGCCGAAGCCGGCCGTGCGAAAGGAATTGTTCTGCTCCACACAGATGACCTCCTTTTCTCTGTTCAAGGGCAGTATAGCATGGAACCGAAATTTTTACAAGATTTCCGGGAAATTCTGTGGGTTTTCCCCTTTACAATTTGGGGAGAAGTTGGTATAATAACCAGGCACTTGAGAGAGTGCGTTGCTTATTTGCGCCCGTGGTCTAATGGATAAGGCACCAGATTCCGGTTCTGGTTACTGGGGGTTCGAGTCCCTTCGGGCGTATGTCAACTGGACGCCCATCCTGATGTATCTTGTGTCAGGATGGGCGTCCGTTTTGTGCAGGTTGGAACGGCGAAGCCCCGGGAATGGCTTGCCTCATTGGCCTGGCCGCATTATAATAGAGCCAGTTACCAACCCTAAGGAGGCCTTTTTATGTATGAGATCGATATGAACGACTGCCTGGAGCGGTTCCGGGCCCTGCTGGACATCGACAGCACCACCGGGCAGTTCCGCCAGATCCAGAACTGCGTCGTGGACCAGCTGGAGGGGCTGGGCTGTCCGGTCCATGTCACCCACAAGGGCGGCGTCCTAGCCGACCTGGGCGGGGAGGGGGACCCTCTGGTCATCACCGCCCATCTGGACGACATCGGCCTGATGGTGCGCCACGTCAACGCCGACGGCACCCTGAACGTCTGCCCGGTGGGCGGACTGTACCCCTTTTATTCCGTGGGGGAGAACGTCCGCGTCCACACCCGGGACGGGGCGGTGTACACCGGAACCGTCTGCCGTACCCCCAACTCCGTCCACGTCACCGAGGAGGAGCTGCGCCAGGCGGCGGGAGATTTCCGGAAAAACGTCTGCGTGGTCCTGGACCAGCCGGTGTCCTCCGCCGCTGAGACGAAGGCCCTGGGGGTGGAGACCGGGGACGTGATCGCCCTGGAGCCCCGGTTCACCCTGTCCAACGGCTATGTCAAGTCCCGCTTTGTGGACGACAAGGCCTGCGCCGCCGTGCTTCTGGGGTGCATCAAATACCTGAAGGACAACGGCCTGACGCCCCGGCGGAAGGTGCAGGCCTACTTCTCCATGTATGAGGAGATCGGCCACGGCACCTCCTGGCTGCCGGAGGGGGTGCGGGACATCCTGGCCATCGACATCGCCCCCACCGGTCCGGAGCAGAACTCCGACGAGCGGAAGGTGTCCATCTTCGCCAAGGACTCCCGGTATCCCTATCACTGGGAGATGACCGGCGAGCTCCGCCGGGCGGCCATCGACAACGGGGTGGACTATGTCATGGACATCTTCACCCCCCACTACGGCACCGACGCCAACGTCTCCCTGGTGGCGGGACACGACGTCCGCCACGCCGCCATCGGCCCCGGCACAACCAACAGCCACGGCTACGAGCGCACCCACCTGGACGGTCTGAAAAACACCGGGGCGTTGGTGCTGAGCTATATCCTCTGATGTTGAGAGATCACCGCACAGACCTGCTATGGGCCTGTGCGGTGATTTTTTGCCCTTTCTGCGGTGTCCGGCATAATTTTCGCCCCATCGGGCAAACTTCCTCCACAGAAGGGAGCGAATGTGGATGGAAACAAAGAAGCAGGGCAGCCGGACCTTTGCCCTGGCCTGTCCCCCCTCGGTGGCGGGCTGGGGCAGCGTTGTGGGCAAAAAGGAGGGTCAGGGCCCGCTGGGGCGGTGCTTTGGCTCCGTCTCCCAGGACAGCTATTTCGGAGAAAAGACCTGGGAGCGGGCGGAGAGCGTCATGCAGGAGCAGGCCCTGGCCCAGGCCCTGGAGCAGGCGGGACAGCCCGCCGGGGCGCTGGACGCCCTCTTTGGGGGCGACCTGATGAATCAGTGCATCGCCACCTCCTACGCTGCCCGGAGCACCGGCGTCCCCTTTTTCGGCCTCTACGGGGCCTGCTCCACCATGGCGGAGAGCCTGGCCCTGGCGGCCCTGCTGCTGGACGGAGGGTTTGGGGAGTGGACGGGGGCGGTGGCCTCCAGCCACTTCTGCACGGCGGAGCGGCAGTACCGGACGCCTCTGGAATACGGGGGCCAGCGGACCCCTACCGCCCAGTGGACCGCCACCGCCGCCGGGGCGGTGGTGCTGGCGAAAAACGGCCCGGGGCCGTATGTCACCCACGTCACCGTGGGCCGTGTCCGGGACCGGGGCATCAGGGACGCCAACAATATGGGGGCGGCGATGGCCCCCGCCGCCTATGACACCATCGACACCCACCTGAAGGACACCGGGCGCTCCTCCCGCTTCTACGACCTCATCGTCACCGGGGACCTGGGCAGGCTGGGCCAGGCCCTGGTGGTGAAGCTGTTCGACCAGGACGGGGTGGAGCTGTCCAACTACAACGACTGCGGGCTGATGCTCTACGACCTGGAAGACCAGGACGTCCACTGCGGCGGCTCCGGCTGCGGCTGCTCCGCCGCTGTGCTTACGGGACTGCTGCTGGAGGGGCTGCGCAGCGGACAGCGGGAGAATATCCTCTTCTGCGGCACCGGCGCGCTCCACTCTCCCACCGCCCTGGGCCAGGGGGAGAGCATCCCGGGCATCTGCCATGCCGTGGCCCTGTCCGCCCGGCGATAGGAGGAAATGTGACATGACGGATATCATCTACAAC
>JAJQHP010000152.1 GCA_021199695.1 Clostridiales bacterium | reverse complement strand
GACCCCCAGAGCGTCCAGCACGCCGGAGCACATCGCCATGATGCGCCGCGTCTCCGCCCACATCGGCTGTTCCGATGTGGTGACCACCACTCCGGAGCGGCACGACGCCATCATCGCCTACACCAGCCAGCTCATGCACATCATCGCCGTCTCTGTCTGCGACGATGAGGAGCTGTTCCAGTGCCGGGGCTTTGAGGGCGGCTCCTTCCGGGACTGCACCCGGGTGGCGGCGCTGGACGTGGACCTGTGGACCCAGTTGTTCTCTATGAACGCCCCGGCCCTCACCCGGGAGATCGACCGTCTGGTGCACAACCTCTCCGCCTACCGGGACGCCATTGCCGGGGGAGATGTTCAGGCTCTGTCGGATAAGCTGTCCTGGTCTGCCAACCGGAAGCGGCAGATGAATCTGCCCGGTCCCGGACAGATCATGCTGTAATAAAATTACCCTTGAAAATTCCGGGGAGACCCGGTATAATGTGACCGTTCCAGGGCGGCGAAGGATCGCCGTCTCCGGGACGGCAAACTGTCCGGGTATAGCGCAGTTGGTAGCGCGGGTGCTTTGGGAGCATCAGGCCGTGCGTTCGAGTCGCACTACTCGGATGAAAAGAAAATCCCTCTGAGCGCAGTTGGCCTCAGAGGGATTTTGATACGCGAAGCTGCGCCCGGCCCCGATTCCCAGGGCCGGGCGCAGACAGATCATGCAAATTTTTTCAGGCAGAGGACGGCGTTGTGCCCGCCAAATCCGGCGGAGTTGGTGAGGGCGACCCGGATGTCCTTCTGGACCCCGCCCCCGGTCACATAGTTCAGGTCGCAGGCCTCGTCCGGTACCCGGTAGCCGGCCGTCATGGGCACAAAGGAATCCTTCAGCGCCATAGCGCTGATGATGGTCTCCACCGCCCCGGCGGCGCCCAGCATATGCCCCGTCATGGACTTGGTGGAGCTGATGAGCAGCTCCTTCGCCCGATCACCGAAAGCCTTTTTGATAGCCTGGGTCTCGCAAGCATCGTTCATGGGGGTGGAGGTGCCGTGGGCATTGATATAGTCCACCTGGTCGGTGGTGATACCCGCATCCTCACAGGCGGAACGCATGGCCTGGGCATAGGCCTCTCCGGAGGGGTCAGGGCTGGTGATGTGGTAGGCGTCGGAGGTAGCTCCATATCCGGCGATCTCCGCATAGATGTTCGCCCCCCGGTTCAGGGCGTGCTCCAGCTCCTCCAGCACCAGGACTCCGGCGCCCTCGCCCATAACGAAACCGCTGCGCTCCTTGTCGAAGGGGATAGAGGCCCGGTCCGGGTCTGCGCTGGTGGTCAGCGCCCGCATATTGGCAAAGCCGGACAAGGTGTAGGCGGTGACGCAGGCCTCGGTGCCCCCCGCCAGGCAAGCGTCTATCCGTCCGTCCCGGAGGGCCAAAAATGCCTCTCCTACGGCGTTGGTGGAGCTGGCGCAGGCGGAGGAGATGTTAAAGCTGGGGCCCCGGAAGCCGTAGCGAATGGAGAGCAGTCCGGACGCCATGTTGGAGATCAGCTTGGGAATGGCCATAGGGGAGACCCGCCGGGCGCCCTTCTGCCGGAATACGTCGTGCTCCTGCTCCAGGGTGTGCATCCCGCCGATGCCAGTGCCCACATAGACCCCCAGCCGATGGGACTTGCAGTCCTGGAACCGGCTGCCGCAGTCCTCAATGGCCTGTCGGGCTGCCTCCAGGGCATACTGGCAGTAGAGATCGGTCTTGCGCAGCTCCTGCCGGGTCATGCTCAGGGACGGGTCAAAGTCAGGCACCTCTCCCGCCACCTTGATGGGAAAATCGGTGGTGTCAAAGGAGGTGATGGCCCGGATACCATGCCTCCCCTGACGGATATTATCCCAGAACCGGGGCAGGCTGCTCCCCACAGGGGAGACAACGCCAACGCCTGTGATGACGACTCGTTTCATGAAAACCGCTCCTTATATCTGTATCTCTTTTCTGTCTGTGATCATTCCGCTTACGCCGCCTGGGCCGACGGCCAGGGCCGCCTCCATCATCTCCCGCACCCGCTTTCCCACCTCGACGGTGTTATGGGCGGCCACGAAATCCTTGTCCAGCACCCCGATGAAGTCCAGATAGACATCGGTGTGGCGGAAGGGAGTGTTTTTGGTGGCCAGCTCGGTATTGCGGATCACCGCCACCACGATGGGGCAGTTGGCCCGCTGGGCGATCTTAAAGGCCCCGTTTTTAAAGGGCAGCAGCTGGTCGGTGGGGTTCCGGGTGCCCTCGGGGTAGATGCCCACGGTGGCCTTCTGCTCCTTCACCAGATCAATGGCCCGGAGGATGGTCTTGGCCTCGTCCTTCAGATTGCCCCGGTTCAGAGAGAGGCAGAAGGACTTGTGCATCAGCTTTCCGATGATGGGGATGTGGAACAGCTCCTTCTTGCTGACAAAGCCGGTGCGGTATTTCCGCAGAACGCCCATCTCCAGCAGAGGGTCCATGGCCCCCCGGTGATTGCTGACCAGCAGGAACTTCTCCTCCGGCAGCTGCTCCTTGCCGGTCACGTGGAGCCGGATGCGCAGCAGCTGAGTGGCAGACTCGATGACGCAGTTGGAGAAGAAACGGTAGATGGGATTGTGGTTCTCACAGGGCTTGTCCAGGTCCACGCCCACTGTGAAGCAGGTGCAGATCAGTATACTGAGCAGGGCATAGACCAGATAGCTCAGCGCAAACACGCCGATAAACAGGGGCACGCTCCCGATGACCTGGAACGCAGTCAGCAAAATCGCCGTCAACAGGGACAGCACAGCGATTCCATACAGCAGCATAGTGAATTCCTTTCTGAGCGAAAAAATGACCGCTCGCCATGCAAGCCGGTCCGCCTGAAAGGGGCGGAACAAACCCGCCCTTCCATTCTGCCGGGCGGGTAGCTTTTGAAACTGAGTATATCTGGTTTCTGATACTATATTACACCTACAAAAGGCCGCCGTCAAGGGGTTGGACAAATTTATCATTTTGTCCAAATAAAATGTGACGGCTCACAAAAAAGTGTTGACAAACCGAAGGACTGCCGCTATAATAACATCTGTTGTTCGGGTCCTCTGAACGACAGGCCTATGGGGGTATAGCTCAGCTGGGAGAGCGCTTGAATGGCATTCAAGAGGTCAGCGGTTCGATCCCGCTTATCTCCACTAAAAAGCACCGGAATCCTCGGATTCCGGTGCTTTTCAGCGTGTCAAAAATTCTTTTTGCCACGCTGAGTGCGATTTTTGAACTTTGAGAAAGTTCTAAAAATCGTTTCTTATTGCACGCGAAGGGGGCTTTTTGCCCCCTCCTCCGCTCCCCCGCTACTCTATCGCGGAAGTCTCGAGCACTTTTTGACAGTCTCAAAGCACCGGAATCATCAGATTCCGGTGCTTTTTCTAATTTTGCTTTTGCTTCTGTTCTAAATTCCCCTGTTCGGTCGTTGTCCGTCCATACAAAGGCGCGCTTCTCACTTTCTTCCTCCGATCAGGCCGCAGGCCTTGCAGACCTCCATGACCAGGAGGGGGACCAGGGTGAGGCCCGCCCCCGCCAGATACAGATACCAGGGCAGGGTGGTCAGGCCGAACACGGTGGTCAGCGGGGTGAACAGCACGACCGCCATCAGTACCACAGAGACCAGCGCCGCCTGATTCAGCCTGCCGTTGGAGAAGGGGCCGATGCGGAACAGGGAGCGCTCCGAGCGCATATTAAACGACTGCACCACCTGGGACAGGGCCAGCACCAGGAAGGCCAGGGTCTGGCCCCCCTCGTCGCTGCCGGTGACGGAGGCCCCCACCAGGAAGGCCGCCAGGGTCAGCAGGCCGAACATCAGGCCCTGGAGAACGATCTGCACCCCAAAGCCGTTGGCGAACAGGCCCTCGTCCCGGGGCTTGGGCTTGTGGTCCATGACGTCCGGCTCCACCGCCTCCATCCCCAGGGCGATGGCGGGGAGGCTGTCGGTGACCAGGTTGATCCACAGCAGCTGCATGGACTGGAACAGGGACTTGTGCCACAGCACCATAGCCAGAAAGACGCAGATCACCTCACCGATGTTGGTGCCCAGGAGGTAGCCCACCACCTTTTTGATGTTGGCGTAGATGCCTCTCCCCTCCCGGACGGCGTCCACGATGGTGGTAAAGTTGTCGTCGGTGAGGGTCATGTCGGCGGCCCCCTTGGCCACGTCGGTGCCGGTGATGCCCATGGCACAGCCGATGTCCGCTGCTTTCAGAGCGGGGGCGTCGTTTACCCCGTCGCCGGTCATGGCCACCACCTGGCCCTTCCGCTGCCAGGCCTTGACGATGCGTATCTTATTCTCCGGGGAGACCCGGGCGTAGACGGCGGTGCGCTCCACCTGCCGGTCCAGCTGGGAGTCGGTCATGGCGTCCAGCTGCGCGCCGGTGATAGCCAGATCGCCCTCCTCCAGGATACCCAGGTCTTTGGCGATGGCGGAGGCAGTGATGACGTGGTCTCCGGTGATCATCACCGGACGGATGCCCGCCTGACGGCAGGTCTTGACCGCCTCCCGGACCTCGGGACGGGGCGGGTCGATCATACCCACCAGGCCCAGGAAGGTCAGGTCGCTCTCCAGCGCCTTCTCTGTGGGCTGGGTGGGAACCTGGTCCAGCTCCTTATAGGCCACCGCCAGCACCCGGAGGGCGGAGGCGCTCATCTCCCGGTTCACCCGATGGGCGGCCGCCACGTCTCCGCGGACGCAGAGGGGGGCGATGCCGTCAAAGGCCCCCTTGACGATGGCGATGATTTTGCCGTCCACCCGGTTCACCGTGGTCATCCGCTTCCGGTCGGAGTCAAAGGGCAGCTCCGCCAGCCGAGGGCAGTCCCGGTTGAGCTGCTCTTTGGTCATGCCGTTGTTGTGGGCCGCCAGGACAATGGCCGTCTCGGTGGGGTCGCCGATGTGCTGAATCTCTCCGTCGTCGCGGAACACCACCGTTCCGTCGCTGCACAGGGTCCCGTATTGGAGCAGACGGCACACCTCCGGGGAGCAGCGGTCGGACACGTCCTCCGGCCCGTCCGCCCCGTCCAGATAGGTCTTGACCAGGGTCATGCGGTTCTGGGTCAGGGTGCCCGTCTTGTCCGAGCAGATCACCGAGGCGCTGCCCAGGGTCTCCACGGCGGGGAGGCGGCGGATGATGGCGTTTTTCTTCACCATACGCTGGACGCCGATGGACAACACCACCGTCACGATGGCGGGCAGGCCCTCCGGAATGGCGGAGACCGCCAGGGAGACCGCCGTCATAAAGATGTTCAGCGGCTCCAGCCCGTTGGCCAGGCCGATGACGAAGATAATGGCGCAGGCGGCGATCGCCACGATGCCCAGGTACTTGCCCAGCTGCCCCAGCTTCTGCTGGAGGGGGGTCTGACCCTCCTCCTCCCCTTCCAGGAGGTTGGCGATCTTGCCCATCTCGGTATCCATGCCGGTGGCGGTGACCAGGGCGGTGGCGGTGCCGTAGGTGATGCTGCACCCGGAGAACACCATATTGGCCCGGTCGCCCAGAGGGGCGTCCTCCGCTATCGCCGCCTCGGCGTCCTTCTCCGAGGGCACCGACTCGCCGGTGAGGGCGGACTCCTCGCTTTTCAGACTGACGCTGTGGAGCAGGCGGCTATCCGCCGGGACAAAGTCCCCCGCCTCCAGGCGGATGATGTCCCCGGGCACCAGCCGGGCCGCCTCGATCACCTGCTCCGCCCCGTCCCGGATGACCCTGGCGTGGGGGGCAGACATATTTTTCAGAGCGTCCAGGGCCTTCTCCGCCTGGCTCTCCTGCATGACGCCGATGACGGCGTTGACGATGACGATGAGCAAAATCAATGCAGGCTCAAAGAACTCCTGTGGGTCGCCCTGGACGCAGGCGATGGCGAAGGACACCGCCGCCGCTGCCAGCAGGATGAGGATCATGGCGTCCTTGAACTGGTCAATGAACCGCTGGAGGTTGGTCTTTTTCGGCTTCTCCCGGAGCCGGTTCTCCCCGTGCTCCGACAGCCGCTCCGCCGCCTGCTGTCCGGTCAGGCCGTTTTCCCGGTCTGAGTGGAGCTGCTCCAGCGCCTGCTCCCGGGTGGTGCTGTGAAATGTCATGAGAGGTGCCTCCTTCTGTCAGAGGGTTCGGTAGATACCTGGGCGGGAAACACTCCCGCCTGACGGTATTATCATACCAGACCACACATCCATTTGTATAGGACAAAATTTCATCCTGTCCTGTTTTTCCCCACTAAACAGGTTTTGTCCAACGGTGCGGAGCGCGTTCCCCGCCGTTGACGGAGGCCGCCCGCCGTGCTAAAATACAGTCAGAATCCTTTTATCTTGCCGCAAGTGAGGTGCGCCTATGTCCGCTGTTTTGGAAGCTCCCTATGATACCCTGGTCCCCCGGCTCGCCGCCCTGCTGGAGGGAGAGCGGGATACCGTCGCCAACCTCTCCAATTCCTCCGCCCTGCTCATGGACGCCCTGGAGGGGCTGAACTGGGCGGGCTTCTATCTGCTGCGGGAGGGCGTGCTGGTGCTGGGTCCCTTTCAGGGCAAGCCCGCTTGCATCCGTATCCCTCTTGGCCGTGGGGTCTGCGGCACGGCGGCAGAGCAGGGGGAGACGATCGTTGTCCCGGACGTCCACCAATTCCCCACCCATATCGCCTGTGACGGGGCCTCCCGCTCGGAGATCGTGGTGCCTCTCCACCGGCCGGACGGCAGGCTGGCGGGAGTGCTGGATGTGGACAGCCCCCGCCTTGAGCGGTTCTCCCCCGCCGACCGGGCGGGTCTGGAGTCGTGCGCCCGGCTGATCGAGGCCGCCTGCGACTGGCGCATCTGACCGCTTGCATTTCAGGGGAAAACGCCCTATAATAATGGCATAAAATCCACACATGACTCGACCAGAGGAGGTCAACTGCAATGAGCAATCAGGTTATGGAATCCATTCTCTCCCGCCGGAGCGTCCGCAGCTACAGGCCCGACCCGGTGCCGGAGGATCTGCTGAACCAGGTGCTGGAGGCGGGCACCTACGCCGCCACCGGCATGGGGCGGCAGTCCCCCATCATCATCGCCGTCACTGACAAGGCCCTCCGGGACAAGCTCTCCGCCATGAACGCCGCCGTCATGGGCAACCAGGGCATTGACCCCTTCTACGGCGCCCCCGTGGTGCTGGTGGTGCTGGCGGACAAGAGCATCCCCACCCACGTCTATGACGGCAGCCTGGTCATGGGCAACCTGATGGAGGCCGCCCACGCCGTGGGCCTGTCCAGCTGCTGGATCCACCGGGCCAAGGAGGAGTTCGAGACGGACGAGGGCAAGGCCATCCTCGCCTCTCTGGGCATCCAGGGGGACTATGAGGGAATCGGCCACTGCATCCTGGGCTATGCCGACGGCCCCGCCCCCCAGCCCAAGCCCCGGAATGACGGCTACGTTTACCGGGTCTGAGCCGGATCTTTCACCGCAAACTGTTTCAGCGCCCGGAGACGGCCTCTGCGTCTCCGGGCGCTTTGCTCTGCAAACCGGGCGGCAGTCTCTGCGCCGGATCGGGTGCGCGGGCCTTCTTTTTTCTTCCCGCGATCCCTCCCCTGCCCAACAGCAGTTTTTCCCTGTTCTCCAGCAGAAATTGCAGTTTACATTCAATTTCTGCAAAGTATAATGTACTTGTATGGGTGTGCCGGGAGATTTAGCCCGACTTGACCGGAAGGAGCGGACTGGGATGAAATTCACGAAAATGCACGGCTGCGGCAACGACTACATCTATGTGGACTGCACCGGAGAGGCCATCGACGACCCGGGGGCCTTCGCCCTGCGGTACAGCGACCGCCACACGGGCATCGGCTCCGACGGTCTGATCACCATCAACCCCTCGGAGGTGGCGGACTTCCGTATGGGGATGTATAACTCCGACGGCTCCGAGGGGGCCATGTGCGGAAACGGCATCCGGTGCGTAGCCAAATTCGTCTACGACAAGGGGCTGACCGACAAGACCCATCTGGTCATTGAGACGAAGGCCGGTCTGAAATATCTGGACCTGACGGTGGAGGACGGCAAGGTCGTCTCCGTCCGGGTGGACATGGGCGCGCCCGGTCTGGCGGCGGCGGACATTCCCGTTGTGGGCCTGGGCGACGCCGTCATCGGTCAGCCGGTGAACGTGGCGGGGCAGGACTGGGTGATGACCTGCGTGTCCATGGGCAACCCCCACGCCGTGGTCTGGTGTGACGACGTGGACGGGCTGGACATCGACAGAGTCGGCCCCCAGTTTGAAAACCACCCCATGTTCCCCGACCGGGTGAACACCGAGTTCGTCCGGGTCATCGACCGGAAGAACGTCCAGATGCGGGTCTGGGAGCGGGGCGCGGGGGAGACCATGGCCTGCGGCACCGGGGCCTGCGCCACGGCGGTGGCCTGCGTCAAAAACGGGCTCACCGACAACCGCGTCACCGTCCACCTGCGGGGCGGCGATCTGGAGATCGAGGTCACGGAGGGCAGCGTCTTTATGACCGGTCCCGCCGTCACCGTGTTCGAGGGAGAGGTCTGATTTTCCCCCTTTATAAAAGGCTGAAATAGAAAGGAACTGCCATATGAATCTGATGAAGCTGGTAGCCCGGATGAATTACATGCTCACCCAGGGCGATTTGGACAAGGAGGTCACCTCCATCGTCTATGACTCCCGGAAGGTAGAGCCGGGCTGTGTGTTCGTCTGTATGCCCGGCGCCGTCACCGACGGCCACAAGTATGCCGCCGATGCCCTGGAGAAGGGGGCCGCCGCTCTGGTGGTGCAGCATGAGGTGGAGGTCAACGTCCCCCTGTCCGTCACCGTACTCCACGTGCCCAACCCCCGGCTGGCCCTGGCGGAGCTGTCCGCCGCCTGGTTCGACCACCCCGCCGAGAAGCTGACCACCATCGGCGTCACCGGCACCAAGGGCAAGACCACCACCACCTATATGATCCGCTCCATGCTGGAGGCCGCCGGGCTCCCCACCGGGCTCATCGGCACCATCGAGGTGATTTGCGGCGACGTACACACCCACGCCGTCAACACCACCCCAGAGTCCTGGCTGGTGCAAAAGCACTTTGCGGACATGGTGAACGCGGGCATCCGGTATGTGGTCATGGAGGTCTCCTCCCAGGCCATGAAGCTGGACCGGGTCTCCGGCTTCACCTTCGATTACGGCATCTTCACCAATCTGGAGGAGGACCACATCGGCCCCGGGGAGCACGCCGACATGGCGGAGTATATCGCCTGCAAGGGCAAGCTGTTCCGTCAGTGCCGCATCGGTCTGGCCAACGCCGACGCCGACTTCCTGGAGGAGGTCATGGCCGGTCACACCTGCCAGTTGGAGACCTTCGGCATGGGCGAGGGAGCCGATCTCCGGGCAGTCAACGTCCAACGCATCCACCAGCCCGGCTATCTGGGCGTCTCCTATGACCTGGAGGGGCTGGAGCATTACCCCGTCCGGGTGGACATTCCCGGCGATTTCACCGTCTACAACTCCCTGGC
This sequence comes from Clostridiales bacterium, assembly GCA_021199695.1. Taxonomy (GTDB): domain Bacteria; phylum Bacillota; class Clostridia; order Oscillospirales; family Oscillospiraceae; genus Onthomonas. The sequence continues at coordinate 3,650 of JAJQHP010000152.1, read as the reverse complement.
CGCCATCGCCCTTTGTCGCCATCTGGGGGTTCCCCAGTCCGCCGTGGCGGAGGCGCTGGACCACATCCAGGTCAAGGGCCGTCTGGAGATCGTCCCCACTCCCGGGGAGTACACCCTGATGATCGACTACGCCCACAACGCCATGAGCCTGGAGGCGCTGCTCCACAATCTCCGGGCCTATGGGCCGGAGCGGATCATCTGCCTCTTCGGCTGCGGCGGCAACCGGGCCAAGAGCCGCCGGTACGAGATGGGGGAGGTCTCCTCCCGTCTGGCGGACCTGACGGTGGTGACCTCCGACAACCCCCGGTTCGAGGAGCCTATGGACATCATCAACGACATTCTCACCGGGGTCCGCAAGGCGGACGGCAAGTATGTCACCATTCCCGACCGGAAGGAGGCTATCCGCTACTGCATGGAGATCGGCCGGAAGGGGGATGTCATCGTCCTGGCGGGCAAGGGCCACGAGGACTATCAGGAGATCTGCGGCGTCAAGCACCACATGGATGAGCGGGAGCTGATCCAGGAGATCGTCGAGGGCCGCTAAACAGCACGCCAAAAGCGATGCAGCCCCTGCGTTGACAGCATCGGTCAACGCAGGGGCTGTTTTTCGGTTGATTGGGGGCAATCACCCCCACATCCGCCAGTCCTCCCGGAGCTGCTGGGCCAGCGCGCCCACAAAGGCGGAGTTGCTGGGTCGGAAGTCTCTCCCATAGACCGCCGGAGGGAAATAGCGATCCAGCGCCTCCCGGCTGCCCTTTTCCCACAGCCACTCGCACATACTGCGGATGCCCTGTTCCACCGCCGGAATGGATACGCCGCATTTCTTCGCCACCAGGGGATAGACTGCCTTGGTGACGCCGTCATACAAAATCTGGGGCTGTTCCACCGCCGCACAGACGGCGTGGAAGGCATAGAGATACTGCCGCCGCCCCGCCCGGGCGCCCAGCTCCCGGAAGGCCAGAGCCACCCGGCGCTCCACCGCCAGCCGGTGCGCCTCCGGGCGCTCCTCCTCCACCATGGCCAGGCGGATATGCTCCTCCAGAGAGGCCAGCGTCGGAGGCTTTGACAGAAAGTAGCACACCCGGAGCTGAACCAGCCGTTCCATGACCGCTCCCCGGGTGTTGCCGGTGATCACAATGATCCGGAGTGCCAGCCCCATCTCCTGCCGGATACGGTACAGCAGCTCTACGCCGTCTCTGTCCGGGAAGGCCGGCTCCACCAACAGCACATGGGGCCTGTCCTGCCGGAGCAGAGGCAGCACCGTCCCGCCGTCCCCTGTGCTGCCCACTACCCGGATATCTCCTGCCCAGTTCAGGTAGCGTTCCACATTTCGCCGCAGGCCGTCATCATGCACTGCGATCGCCATTCTGATCTCATTCATCTCTCCAGCCTCCTCCCTCATGATGGTTCAATTTATCATATTTTATCTCAGTTTTCAACAAGTTTCACCGGCCGTTCCCCCACTTTTCATCGAGGATTTTCGAGGCCTTGAATATAATACGCCGACCCCGCTGATCTCTGTAGCGCTCCGCAGGGGTCGGTCTGTCGTCCTCGTCTATTCGACCTCTATTCCGTTTTTTTCAGAAACGCCAGTATCTTTCCGGTGGACTCATCGGAGATGACGTGCTCCATGGCGCAGGCGTCCGCGCTGGCCTGGGCCTCATCCACACCCATGACCCGGCTCAGAAGGGTCTGGAGGATGTGGTGCTTCTCCGCCGTGAGCCTGGCCGCCTGGCGTCCCGCTTCGGTCAGCCGAATTTCCCGGTATTTCTCGTTTTCCACCAGCCCCCGCTGATGGAGCAGATTCATGGCGCTGTTTACGCTGGCCTTGGAAACGCCCATCCGGGCGGCGATATCGCTGACCCGGGCCCCGCCGCCCCCTGCGGACAGCTCATAGACCGCCTCCAGATAGTTCTCCATGGAAAATGTCAGCTTTGCCATATCACACCATCCCTCGTATGCGTCGTGAGCAGTTTGTTGTTATTATTATACACACAAAATTCCGGTTAGCAAAGTGAAACAGCCCGAAAGCCATGGCTCTCGGACTGTCTGGTATGCGATTTGCCTCACACAAGGCGGCGGATGGTGATAATTTTGGCATAGTTCACATTGGTATAGCAGATGCCCTTGCGGCTGTTGAGAGCGTTGATGATCTTGCCGTTGCCGGCATAAATGCCCACATGGCCGCTGTAGCACACCACGTCTCCCACCTGCATATCGCTGTAGGACACGGCGGTGCCATAGCTCCGGATGCCATAGGAGCTGTGGGGCAGGCTGACGCCAAAGGCGGCGAAAATCTTCATGACATAGCCGGAACAGTCGCAGCCGTTGGTCAGGCTGGTGCCGCCCCAGACATACCGGTTGCCCAGGAACTGCTGGGCATAGGCCAGCACGGCCTCCCCCATGGTCATCACCGGATTGTCTACGATGTACTGATCCGAGGCGGTCAGGTAGTCGATGGAGACATAACCTGTCTCATCCTCGCAGCTCACCTCCACCCAGCCGTCCTCTCCGGCGGAGAGCAGCTCCAGCTCGGTCCCGGTGGAGAGCACGTCGCAGACCTTGCTCTTGGTGGATGCCTCTGCCCGGAGGTTCAGCTTGGTGGTGGTGACCACCTTAGCGTCCACGTCCTCCAGATGAAGATAGCCGGTGTCATCTCCCACACAGACGAGATACCAGCCGTCCCCGTATCCCAGGATCTCCAGCTCATCTCCCTGGTTCAGCAGCTGCATCGGGTCTCCCTCGTCAGAGGGGGTCTCCCGGAGGATGGCCACTGTAGAGAGGAGCTGGGCCGTTCCCTGGGATTCCAGGGTCACATCCTCCAGGGAGAGGTAGCCGGTATACACCTCGTCGCCGTCCTCATAGGCGGCCTCCGCCAGTGCTCCGTCCCGGGAGAGAAGGACGACCTCGTCCCCAGACTCCAGGGCGACGACCTCATCCGATTGGCTGTCCGCCTCCTCCAACAGGGCGCAGTCCGTGTTCAGGGTGGCCTGGCAGAGGATATCAGCGGCATCGGCGGCCAGAGCCGCCGACGTCATCAGGGCAAGGGACCCAACCGTGAGGGTGAGGGTCGTTAAAATCTTTCGTACAGGAACCATAAAACCTCCAGGTGGTGCGGAGCAGTGGGGAGAGGGAAAAATCAGCGGTTGGCCAGCGCCCGGGTGAGCCACACGTGGGCCAGATCCATAGCCGCATACAGGCTGTTCTTCTCGCTGGAACGGGCCACCCGATCCCGGTTTTTCAGCTCGGTGTCGGTGTGCTGCAGCTGAACGGAGACCTTGGTGGCCATGCTCATGTCGTCAATGGGAACGCTGCTGAGCACCTGCAGCATGATAATATAGGGATCGGTCATATTGCCGTAGTAGATGACGTTATCCTTCCGACGGAGGGGATACCCCTTGTACTCCAGGGGCAGCTTTGCCTGATCTGCCATTTTGTTACCTCCTGTGATTTGACTGTTACAAATTGTAACACATTGTTCCTTCCTTGTCAACATCCATTTCGCGGATGGGAAAGATCGTCGATTTTGTCCATCTTTCGAGAAAACATCCCTGTTTTGTCCGGAACAGGGGCAAAACAGGGATGTTTGACAACTATGATTTGTCGATGGTCTACCGATGTCTCCCAAATCCCAGCAGATACAGAAACCC
>JAJQHP010000103.1 GCA_021199695.1 Clostridiales bacterium | reverse complement strand
GCGTGCTGCTCTCCCTCAGTCAGCTTCGCTGACAGCTCTACCGCCAGAGGCGGCACTTCGCCTCAAGGAGGGAGGCAAGGGATCTGCGCAACCCCTCTTGGCTCCCTCTTTGAGGGAGCTGGCTGCCCGAAGGGCAGACTGAGGGAGTGCGGCAGGCAGTTTCGAATTGACCTGTCTCTTTCGTCGAATTCGTACCAACTCTCCAGCGAACTCGCCGATGGTGCATACCTTATTATTAGTGCGTGCTGCTCTCCCTCAGTCAGCTTCGCTGACAGCTCCCTCAGAGAGGGAGCCAAGTGGTGCGCAGAAATCTTTCGGCGAATTCGTACCGTTTCTCTGCGAATTCCCCCGGCGGTTCTGTAAAAATATCCAATCCCCGGAGAATAACCATGCAAAATTGACGATTTCCCTTGCATATTGATGTAAGGAGTTGTAAAATAGGCAGGTCAAAGGGGGCTTCTCCCCCGCTCGTCCGCCGCTCCCCTGCCGCTCTCCGGCGGGGACGGGGAAAGATTTGAAGATCAGGAGTGAAATGTAATGAAGAAACTGCTTGCGCTGCTGCTGGCCCTGGTCATGTGCCTGTCGCTGGCCGCCTGCGGCTCCGGGGACACCACCGGGGACGCCGCCACTGAGGATGAGACCGCCACCGCCGACACCACCGCCGAGGATGAGACCGACGACGCTGAGGAAGCCGCCGACACCGAGGAGGTCGCCGCCGCCGAGGAGGAGACTGCCGTGGAGACTGAGGCCCTCACCACCGTCACCGAGGGCGTGCTCACCATGAGCACCAACGCCGCTTTCCCGCCCTATGAGATGACCACCGACGACGGCGGCTTCGAGGGCATCGACGTGGAGATCGCCACCGCCATTGCGGAAAAGCTGGGTCTGGAGCTGCAGATCGACGACATGGACTTTGACTCCGCTCTGCTGGCGGTCCAGCAGGGCAAGAGCGACATCGTCATGGCGGGCGTGTCCGTGACCGAGGACCGGCTGCTGGTGATGGACTTCTCCGACTCCTACGCCACGGGCGTACAGGTGGTCATCGTGCCGGAAGGCTCTGAGGTGACGGTGGACACCCTGGGTGACTACGTCATCGGCACCCAGCGGGCCACCACCGGCAACATCTACTGCACCGACGACTACGGCGAGGACCATGTGGTGGCCTATGACAACGGCATCACCGCTGTCCAGGCCCTGATGAACGGCCAGGTGGACTGTGTGGTCATTGACAGCGCCCCCGCCCAGGAGTTCGTGGCCGCCAACGCCGGTCTGACCATTCTGGACACGGAGTATGTCAGCGAGGAGTACGCCATCGGCATGGCCAAGGGCAACACCGCTCTGGTGGAGGCCGTCAACAACGCTCTGGCGGAGCTGACCGCCGACGGCACCATCCAGGCCATCGTGGACAAGTACATCGCCGCCGAGTAACATCACATTCGTCTGACAGAGAGGGCGACCAGTCTCGCCCTCTTTGTCGTATCCTTTAATATAAGAGAGGGGGCCGTTTCTTGGACTACTATACCCAGTGGAAGGCGATGATCTCCAGCGGCGAGGAGGTCACCTTCTGGCAGGATTTCTACGTCAAATTCTATCAGGCCTTTATCGAGGCCGACCGTTGGAAGCAATATCTCTCCGGCGTGGGGACCACCCTGCTGGTCACCGCCATTGCGCTCATCATCGGCATTATTTTAGGCGTGACGGTGGCCATGCTCCGCACCGCCCACGACCAGCAGCTGCCCGGTCGCCGGAATCCCCTGCTGGGGGCGCTCAACGCCGTCTGCTCCGTCTACACCACCGTCATCCGGGGGACCCCCATGATGGTGCAGCTGCTCATTATGGGCATGGTCATCTTCGCCAGCAGCCGGAACTTTACCGCCGTGGGCGCGCTGACCCTGGGCATCAACTCCGGGGCGTATGTGTCGGAGATCATCCGGGGCGGGCTGATGTCCCTGGACCCGGGCCAGGCGGAGGCGGGACGCTCCCTGGGCCTGGGCTACTTCGACACCATGCGGTATATCGTCATCCCCCAGGCATTTAAGGCGGTGCTGCCCGCCCTGAGCAACGAGTTCATCATCCTGCTCAAGGACACCTCCCTCATCACCTATATCGGCGGCAAGGAGCTGCTCTACGCCGCCCAGGGCATTTATAGCCGCACCTATGAGGCTATGTTTCCGCTGATCGGAACCGCCCTGATCTACCTGGCCCTGGTCATGGTGCTCACCTGGCTCCAGGGGAAGCTGGAAAGGAGGCTGCGGGAAAGTGATCGTCGTTAAGGATCTGCACAAGAGCTTTGGCAGTAACGAGGTGCTGAATGGCATCACGGAGCACATTCAGGTGGGGGAAAAGGTGGTCGTCATCGGCCCCTCCGGCTCCGGCAAGTCCACCTTTTTGCGGTGCCTCAATCTGCTGGAGGTCCCCACCAGCGGGGAGATCATCTTTGACGGGGTCTCCATGACCGACCCCAAGACCAACATCAACGAGATGCGCCAGAAGATGGGCATGGTGTTCCAGCACTTCAACCTGTTCAACAACCTCACCGTCATGAAGAATATGACCCTGGCCCCGGTGCGGCTGAAGCGGATGAGCAAGGCGGAGGCGGAGGAAAACGCCATGGCCCTGCTCCGCCGGGTGGGTCTGGCGGACAAGGCCAGCGCCTACCCCTCCCAGCTCTCCGGCGGCCAGAAGCAGCGGATCGCCATTGTCCGGGCGCTGGCCATGAAGCCGAAGGTGATGCTCTTTGACGAGCCGACCTCCGCCCTGGACCCGGAGATGGTGGGCGAGGTGCTGGAGGTCATGAAGGAGCTGGCCGACGACGGCATGACCATGGTGGTCGTCACCCACGAGATGGGCTTTGCCCGGGAGGTCGCCACCCGGGTCCTGTTCATGGACGGGGGCGGCATTCTGGAGCAGGGCGCCCCGGACGAAATTTTCTCCCACCCGAAGGAGGAGCGGACCCAGCTCTTTCTGTCCAAGGTGCTGTGATCCCCCCTACTGCAAAAAAGCCGTCCGCCTTTCATGGCGGGCGGCTTTTGCGCGCTCCGTTTGAGTAGAGATTCGTCTGACCCGTCAGCCGTTACAGCGGCCGTGCCGACATTCGTGACCCTCCCCGTGATGGTGGCCGCCGCAGTTTTCGCCGTGCTGCCCTCCTCCATGGTGGCTGCACTGCACGTCCGGGACATAGGCCAGGGTCCCCGCCAGAAGGGACTCCACCGCGGCGTCTGCGTCGCCGGTCACGCCGCCGTAGAGCTGAATCCCCGCCGAGGCCAGCGCGACCTGAGCGCCGCCGCCGATGCCGCCGCAGATCAGGATGTCCGCCTGCAGAGCGCTGAGCACTGCCGCCAGCGCGCCGTGGCCCTGGCCGTTGGTGCCGACCACCTGGGAGGATACGACCTTCCCGTCCTCCACATCGTAGAC
>JAJQHP010000086.1 GCA_021199695.1 Clostridiales bacterium | reverse complement strand
TGCCTATGGCTGGCTGCCATAAACCAAGGGGCAAATATTATAGTAACAGGAGAAACGAAAACATGGAAAAGGGAAAACGCTTGAAAATGTCCAACAAAGTGTTCCGGCGCATTTTGATCCCCCTGCTGGCCATCCTCACAGTGGTATGCATCGTGCTCAATGTGGCGGCCAGCGCACTGTCCTCCACCCTGGACACCTACCTGGGGGCAGGTGAGACCTACCTCTCCACCCCCAGCGAATCCGCCGACCTGGATACAGACTACTACACCAAGCTGTATTCTAGCGCCGAGGAGGCCACCGAGGCCGCCTATGAGGTGGCGCAGCAGGTGGCGGAGGAGGGCAGCGTCCTGCTCAAGAACGACGGCGTTCTGCCCCTGGAGAAGGGGAGCAGCGTCATGCCCTTCGGCTATGCCTATCTCTCCCCCATCTACGGCCAGCTGTCCAGCGGCGGCTCGGCCAAGTGGGTGGTAGACCCGGTGACGCCGGAGGAGGGCCTGTCCGCCTTCAACATCAACACTGCCGCCGCCAACCTGATGGAGGCTGCCGGGGAGCCGGAGGTCCTGGAGGAGGCGGAGGGCACCACCGCCGCCGGAGAGGCCGGCTCCCTCCTGGGCGGCGACTGCCGCATCTATGAGTACGACCCCGCCATCTATGACAGCCTGGAGCCGGTCTCCGACACCACCGGCATCGTCTTCATCTCCCGTTCTGGCCAGGAGGGCCAGGACCAGAAGTACGACGCCTACGAGGACGGCACGCCCCACTATCTGGCGCTCTCTGAAAATGAAAAGGGCGCCATCCGGGCCGCCAAGGAGACCTGTGGCAGCGTGGTGGTGATTTTGGTCAGCTCTGCTGTCATGGAACTGGGCGACCTGATGACCGGCGAGCTGGAGGTAGACGCCATCCTGTGGGTAGGACACCCTGGTGAAAAGGGCTTTTCCACTCTCTCTGACCTGCTGGACGGGGACGTGAATCCCTCCGGCCGGACGGTGGACATCTATCCCGCCGACCTGACCGCCGACCCCAGCTATCAGTCGGTAGGTACCTACACCTACAGCAACCTGACGGTGAACACGCCCGGCTACACCGGGGAGGGCACCGAGGAGTATAACCGGCTGTACAACGAGTACATGGAAGGCATCTACATGGGCTACCGCTACTACGAGACGGCGGACGAGGAGGACGATACCTTCGTCTACGGCGAGCTGGACGGCCAGGGAGCCTTTGTCACCGAGGGAGCCGTGTGCTACCCCTTCGGCTACGGCCTGAGCTATACCACCTTCCAGCAGGAGCTGCTCAGTGTGGAGCGGGATGGCGACACCGTCACTGCGACGGTCCGGGTGACCAACACCGGCGACGTGGCGGGCAAGGAGGTCGTGCAGATTTACTATTCCGCTCCCTACACCGACCTGGATATCTCCTATCAGATCGAGAAGTCGGTGGTCAACCTGGTGGCCTTTGACAAGACGGAGCTGCTCCAACCCGACGAGTCCGTCACCCTGGAGCTGACCTTCACCACCGACGACATGACCTCCTATTGCTACACCCACGAGAACAGCGATGGCACCGTCGGCTGCTACATGCTGGAGGCGGGAGACTACACCATCTCCCTGCGGGCCAACAGCCATGATGTGATCGACGAGGCGGTCATCCTCCAGGAGGAGACCATCTGGTACGACGGCTCAGATGAGGACCACATCCGCCAGACGGAGAAGGACGCCCAGTCCGCCCTGGACGTGGACGGCAATCCCACCGGCACCCCCGCCGCCGCTGAGTCGGACGAGAGCGCCGCCTTCGTGGCCGCCACCAACCAGTTCCAGACCAGCTCCGACTACATGAACACCAACTCCACCATCCTCAGCCGCAGCGACTGGGCGGGCACGCAGCCCCAGGCCGCCGAGGGCAACACCAAGGAGATCAACGAGGAGTTTGCCGCCCTGCTGAACATCGAAAACACCTTTGACGTGGAGACGGACGAGACCTTCGGCAACGTGGAGGGCAGCCTGGTCTACGCCGAGGAGGAACCCACCTCCGGGGCGGACAACGGCCTGGTGCTCTCCGAGCTCCGTGGTCTGAGCTACTACGACGAGAAATGGGAGCTGCTGCTGGACCAGATCGACTGGACGGCGGACATGGAAGGCATCCTCCAGAACTTCTGCGGCGACGCCTACTGCACGGCCGCCATCGCCTCCATCGGCCTCCCCGCCACGGTGGACGAGGACGGCGCCAACGGCCTGAAGGTCAACGGCATGACCGAGGACGGCAGCGGCTACGACATGTCCCAGAGCTCCTCCTTCGGCTTTGCTCCCCTGATGGCGGCTACCTGGAACGTGGAGCTGATGTACGACGTGGGCGAGGCCTTCGGCCAGGAGGCGCTGGAAAACGGCATTAGCGGCTGGTACAGCCCCGGCCTCAACCTGCACCGCTCTGCCTTCTCCGGCCGTGTGTTTGAGTACCTGTCTGAGGACCCGGTGCTGACCGGCTGGATGGCCGCCAGCATCATCTCCGGGGCCGGAGATCAGGGCATGTACTGCTATGTGAAGCACTTCGCCTTAAACGAGACAGAGACCGGGCGGTCTGCGCTCATCAGCACCTGGGCGGACGAGCAGACCATGCGGGAGCTGTATCTGAAAGCCTTTGAGATCGCCATTGAAAACGCCAAAATGACCATTCAGTATTACGATGAGGACGGCAGCCTGACCCAGAAGACCATGCGGGCGGCCACGGCGGTCATGGCGGCTCAGAACTGCGTGGGCACTGTGGTGGGCGAGTGTAACTACGCCCTGTTGACCAGCGTACTGCGCAACGAGTGGGGCTTCCAGGGCATGGTCATCTCCGACTACTGGGTGTGGGGCGACAACAGCCTCCGGGATCTGGCGATCCGGGCCGGGTGCGACACCTACCTGTGTATGTATGTGCCCTCCATCTGGAGCCTGGACGACTACGACAGCGCTACCGCCCGGACGGCCATGCGCAACGCCATCCACAACATCGCCTATGCTGTGGTCAACTCCAACGCCATGCAGGGCTATGCGCCGGGTTCCGTGGAGAAAACCTCCATGTCCCCCTGGCAGAAGGTACTGATCGGTGTCGACGTCGTCGCAGTCCTGCTGGTGGCAGGCGGCATCGTCTGGATCGTCCGCCGGGGCAAGGCGGAGAAGGCGCACCCGGAGCTGTTCAAGCCCAGCAGGAAGAAAGCGGCAAAGTGAGCTAAATAGATATTTCCCTTTCGGTTTTATCCTGCTGTTGTTCCTAACCTCCTGCAGAATGAAATCCGATCGCTTCCCTAAAGAGCCTCCCCGGTCGCTACGGCTGCCGGGGAGGCTGCATCTCTGGCCGGGGGACGTCTAGTGAAAACTAGGCCGGCGGTGCTCTGAAACGTTATGCTGTGCTGCGATCTCTGTAGCCGGTGTGACCTTGCGGAAGGCGT
>JAJQHP010000059.1 GCA_021199695.1 Clostridiales bacterium | reverse complement strand
CAGGCTCCATTGGGCGGCAGTCTCTGGATGTGATTGCCGCCTGTGGAATGTCTGTAGGGGCGATCACGGCCAACTCCAGCGTGGCTCTGCTGGAGGAACAGGCGAGAAAATTCCACCCCCATCTGGCAGTAGCCTATGACCCGGAGGCTGCAAAGGATTTGAAGGTCCGTCTGGCCGACACCTCCGTCCGGGTGGCCTCCGGCATGGAGGGACTCATCGAGGCGGCCACGCTACCGGAGGCGGACACCGTCATCACCTCGGTGGTGGGGATGATCGGCCTGCGGCCCACTCTGGCCGCCATCGGGGAGAAAAAGCGGATCGCCCTGGCCAACAAGGAGACCCTGGTCTGCGCCGGGGAGCTGGTCATGCGCTCCGCCCGGGAGAGCGGGGCGGAGATCGTGCCGGTGGACTCGGAGCACTCCGCCCTGTTCCAGTGCCTGGAGTGCAACCGGGACCGGGGCGAGGTGAAGCGGCTGATCCTGACTGCCTCCGGCGGCCCCTTCTTCGGCAGGAGCCGGGCGGAGCTGGAGCACGTCACCCGGGCCGACGCTTTAAGGCACCCCAACTGGTCCATGGGGGCGAAGATCACCACCGACTCCGCCACGCTGATGAACAAGGGCCTGGAGTTTATCGAGGCCATGCGGCTGTACGATATGCCCCCGGAAAAGATCGCCATCACCGTCCACCGGCAGAGCATCATCCACTCCATGGTGGAATACTGTGATAATGCGGTACTGGCCCAGATGGGAGTGCCGGATATGCGCCTGCCCATCGAGTACGCATTGACCTATCCCCGGCGCTGCGCTGCGGTGGCGGGGGAGCTGGACCTGCTCCACTGCCCGCCCCTGACCTTTGACGAGCCGGACTATGACACCTTCCGCTGTCTCCCCCTGGCGCTCCGGGCCGCCCGTCAGCCGGGGAGCGCCTGCGCTATCCTCAACGGAGCCAACGAGGCGGCGGTGGCTCTGTTCCTCCAGGACCGCATCCGATTCCTGGAGATCGCTGACCTGGTGGAATACGCCATGGACAGCGTCCCTGTGGGCCCGGCGGACACCCTGGAGCAGATCCTGGAGGCGGACGCCGCCGCCCGGGACGCCGTGGCGGAGGGCTTCTCCCGGAGAAAGGCCCTGTAACAGCAGCACATACCCCATTTGGAGGAGCCAGCGTATATGTATATCGTCTATGTCATTATCTGTATCATCCTGTTCGGCCTGCTCATCGCCGTGCATGAGTTCGGGCACTTTATCGTCGCCAAGGCGTGCAACGTGAAGGTGAATGAGTTCTCCATCGGCATGGGGCCTCTCATCTGGAAACGACAGGGGAAGGAGACACAGTACAGTCTGCGTCTGCTCCCCATCGGCGGCTTCTGCGCCATGGAGGGAGAGGACGGAGACAGCGACGACGAACGGGCGTTCAGCCGGGCGGCGGGCTGGAAAAAATTCTTCATCCTGGTGGCGGGGGCGGCGTTCAACTTCCTCACGGGACTGATCATCGTCGTCTGTCTCTACGCCTCTGTGACTTCCTATGTCGCCCCGGTGCTCTCCGACTTTGTGGACGGCTTCCCCCTGGAGGGGGAGGACGGCCTGATGGTGGGAGACGAGATCGTGGCCATCAACGGCAGACAGGTGCTGCTCACCAGCGATATCTCCACCATCCTGACCCTGGAAAACGCCGACACGGTGGACGTCACCGTCCGCCGGGACGGGGAGATCCTCGTCCAGGAGGACCTGGCCCTGGTGCCCCGGGAGTATGTGGTGGACGGAGAGACGGTGACGATGTACGGTCTGTATTTCACCGCCCAGGAGGCGGGGGTGGGCGACCGGCTCCGGCTGGCCTGGTATACCACGGTGGACTTTGTCCGCAATGTGTTCTGGAGCCTGGAGATGCTGATAACCGGACAGGCGGGATTCAGCGACCTCTCCGGGCCGGTGGGCATTGTCCAGACCATGAGCGAGGTGGGGGAGGCCTCCGCCACCATGGCGGCGGCCATGGAGAATATCCTCTACTTCTCCGCCTTTATCGCCGTCAACTTGGCGGTGATGAACCTGCTCCCCCTACCGGCTCTGGACGGGGGACGGGTGTTCTTCCTGCTGCTCAACGGCCTGTGTACCCTGCTGTTCCGGCGGCAGATTCCCGAGCGGTTCGAGGGGGCGGTCCACTTTGTGGGCCTGGTGCTGCTGCTGATTCTGGCAGGGGCGGTGGCCATCAACGACGTGTACAAAATCATCACATAATTGCCTGTGAAGCAAAGGGGCGAGAGAAAAATGACAAAACAGATCATGGTGGGCAACGTCCCGGTAGGGGGCGGCGCGCCGGTGGCCATTCAGTCCATGTGCTCCACCCATACCGACGACGTGGAGGCGACGGTGGCCCAGATTCATCGGTTGGAGGCCGCAGGCTGCGAGATCGTCCGGGTGGCGGTCCCCGACATGGCGGCGGCCCATGCCATCGGAGCGATCAAAGAGCGTATCTCCATCCCCCTGGTGGTGGATATCCACTTCAACTATCGTCTTGCCCTGGAGTGCATTGCCGCCGGGGCGGACAAGGTACGCATCAACCCGGGGAACATCGGAGACAGGGACCGGGTGAAGGCGGTGGCGGACGCTTGCCGTCAGAAGGGCATCCCCATCCGCATCGGGGTCAACGGGGGCAGCCTGGAAAAGCCCCTGCTGGCCAAGTACGGCAAGGTCTGCCCGGAGGCCCTGGTGGAGTCTGCCTTTGGACACATCCGTCTGCTCAACGAGTGTGACTTTGACGACATCTGCGTCTCTCTGAAATCCTCCAGCGTCCCCGTCACCATGGCCGCCTACCGGCTGATGAGCGAGCGGAGCGACTACCCCCTCCACCTGGGTGTCACCGAGGCGGGAACGCCCACTATGGGAGTCATCAAGTCCGCCATGGGCATCGGCGGCCTGCTGGCTATGGGCATCGGGGACACCCTCCGGGTGACGCTGACCGCCGACCCCTGCGAGGAGGTAGTGGCCGCCAAGCGCATTTTGCAGGCCGCCGGGCTCCGGCAGGATGGTCCCAACCTGATCTCCTGTCCCACCTGCGGACGCACCCGCATCGACCTGATCCCCCTGGCAAACCAGGTGGAGGAGCGGCTAAAAACAGTGGATAAGCCCATCACCGTGGCGGTCATGGGCTGCGTAGTCAACGGGCCGGGAGAGGCCTCCGCCGCCGATGTGGGCATCGCCGGAGGCGACGGTATGGGCTTTCTCTTCCGCCACGGAGAGATTATCGGGAAACAGATCCCTGAGGACCGGCTGGTGGACGAGCTGTTCCGGGTGATCGACGAGCTGTAAAACGGTGTATACAGGGACGGCGGCTTATTGACTGAGCCGCCGTCCCTTTTTCTGCTGTTGTGGCTGCGATGTGTCCGGCTTTGCCGCCGCCATCCCCACCGCCAACAGAACCGGCCCCAGAAT
>JAJQHP010000125.1 GCA_021199695.1 Clostridiales bacterium | reverse complement strand
GCTGTAATCCGCGGTGTCCATGCTTGCCACTGCGGTGGGAACGTCAGTGGTGTTCACAATCTGGTCGGTGATGTCGGTCACATTGCCGTCCAGGTCGGTGACGGTGAAGGTGATGCTCTCGATGTCAAAGTCGCTGCTCTCGTTGTTGTACAGGCTCAGGGTCATGTTCAGAGCCTCGTCCTGCACGGCCAGGGCGTCGTCAGACTCGAAGGTGGAGATACCCAGAGCCTCGACCTCGCCCACCCAGACGGGAGCGGTGACGGCGATGTCGCCGTCGGCCTCCACTACCTTGATGTAGTAGTAGGAGTAGTCAGAGCTGACGGTGAAGGTCACGGTGTCCTCGCTGCCGCTGACGGTCTGGGAGGCCAGGACATAGCCGCCGTTGACGATGACGGAGACGGTGCCGATGGAGCTGTCGGTGGGATCGCTGATCTTGACGGACAGGGTCACGGTGTCGTCCACGTCGCTCTCGGAGAGGATGGTGCCCATGATGTTACCGTCCAGAGTGTAGTAGATGGACAGGTCGTTGTCCTCGGTGGCGTACACCCGGTAGTTCCGCATGGCGTCATAGATGTCGCTCTCGGTCAGGCTGTCCGCCAGGACCACAGTGCGGGCGGTGTTGGCGTCGCCCCACAGGCCCTTGTGGTTGTCCTGGTTGTTGGTGGGAGCCACGTGCCAGCCCTTGTCCAGGGCGCGGGTGTAGTACTCATAGGAGGGGAAGTAGCTGGAGGAGCCGATGGTCCCCTCGCCGTTGCCCACCTCGATCAGGGTGATCAGGTCGTCGATTTCCTCGTCGAAATAGGAGAAGTCCTGGAAATCGCCGAAGGTGGTGCCCGGGTGGTTGAACTGGCTGATGGAGTCGGTCACCGTCTTCAGGGTGTCATAGTAGTTCTGGAGAGCGGTGGAATAGGTGGTGTAAGCGCTCTGGGTCCGGCTCTGGAAACCGCCGGTGTTGAAGGTGTTGATGTGGCCCAGACCGTTGGACCAGGTCATCTCGTAGCCGAACAGGGCCACAAACTCGTCGGTGGTGTACTGGTCGGCGTAGGCCTGGCCCTCGGTCCACTCCGTACTGGCAGAGCCGTCCGTGATGGTGACAGAGGAGCTGGAGGCGTTGTCGAAGGAGTTGGAGTGGTCGGTGACCGCCAGGAAGTCCAGGGTGTCGGTGGTCTCGTGGACCTCAGTGGCGTGCTCATAGGCGTCGGTGATGCTGCCCGCGCCGTCAGAGTAATTGGTATGGGAGTGGAGCTGACCGAAGTAGATGTTATAGGCCTCCTGGCTCCGCTCGGTGAAGGTACGGGTGGTGACGGCGCTGGTGGTGTAGCCCTCCAGCTCCGCGTAAGCCATGATGCTGGCCCCGCCGAAGCCCTTGGCCAGGGAGATGGGGGAGCTGCCGTCCTCGTTTACGACATACTCGGTGTAAACGGTATTGCCCTCGCTGTCGGTTTCAAAGACGTAGTTCCCGTCCTCGTCCGTATCATAGGAAATAGCATAGTAGATGGTGGCGCCCTCGGTGGCGGTGGTCAGGGTGACCTCCACGGACTCGCCCTCAATGTACACGCCGCCGCCGTTGGGGGTGAACTTCACAGCGGAGACAGTCCCCGCCGCGTAGGTCAGGATGCGGGTGACGCTGTCCGCCCGGCCCTCGCTGGTAGCGTAGACCTCCAGGGTTGCGGGGAGAGACGCCAGGGTGGGCTTGCTGCTCTCGTCATAGGTCTGCCACGTGCCCTCGCCGGTGGCGGTGTCCACAAAGCGATAGTAGATGGTAGCGCCCTCAGTGGAAGAGGTCAGGGTCAGCTCAGTGCCAACCGCCTGGTCCTCGGAGTTGTCCGGGGTGACGGAAACATAGCCGGTGATGCTGTCCGCCACGATGGGGCTGCCGGAGAGAACCACGGAGTCGATGCGAATGGTACCCTGGTTGCTGGGGGTGCTGGCGGTGCCGTTGGCACGGACTTCCGTGCTGGGCACCAGCCGGATGTACAGCTTCTCGGCGTTCTCCGCGCCCTCGGGCACATCAAAGGTGAAGGTGATGTAGGTGGCAGACTTGATAGAGGTCTTGGCCACGCCGTCGGTGATGGAGCCGGACAGGCTCACCGCAGAGCTGCTGCCGTCGCTGCCGTAAGAGGTATAGCTGCAGGAGTAGCTGCCGGTGGTGAAGTCAGTGAAGGTCTCGCCATCGGTAGAGTATTGCAGCTGCCACTCGCCGGAGCCGGTGTTGCTGGCCCGCATACGGAAGCTCAGCTCCATGCCGCCCCAGCCCGCGGTGGAGACGGCGAACTGGAGGTAATCGTCGGTGCCGCTGCCCAGGCCGGTGCCGCCCATGTAATAGAGGGTGGTGCCGCCGGTGCTGCCCTCGGTATAGGTCAGGACATTGCCCCCGCTGACCACAGCGGTAAAGGTGGCGTTGGTGTCCAGCATATCGTCGGTGGTATATTTGTCGCCGGAAATAGCATAGCTGTCTTCCAGCGTCTGGTCATCGCCCCAGGAGCCAGCCCAGGCGGCGATGGCCTCCACAATGGAAGTGTCCACCGTATAGTCGTCCTCGCTGACCGGGGAGAATTTCAGGGCGAACAGGTCTTCGTTGCCGGAGCTGATGCTGTAGTAGGTGCTCCAGTCGCTGTAGGAGCTGTACCACTCCACATATTTGCCGGAGGTGGCGTCCTTCAGGTAGTAAAGCCCGTCCCCGGCGTCCTCCACCGTCCAGGTGTAGTGATCCAGAGCGTCCGCCGTGCCGAAGGTCAGGTAATTGCTGGCGTTCATGCCCATGTAGGAGCCGTCCTGCTCCAGGGTCAGAGTGCCGTCCTCGCTGACGGTGACGACCCACAGCTCGGTGTCGCCGTAGCCGGACATCTTGCCGCTCTCGCTCTCCGTGACCGCCACGCCTGCATAGTAGCTGCTGGAGCTGCTGACGGTGGTGCTGGAGAGAGCATAGCCATAGGCCGGGTTCCAGATAACATAGGTGCCGGTGGTCAGGCCGGAGGATTCCTCCTCATCGCCGGTGTCCGTCACAGGGGTGAACCGGAGGGCGAACATCCCCTCGCTGCCGGAGCTGACGGAGGAATAGAGGCTCCAGTCAGATTTAGAGGAATACCACTCCAGATAGCGACCGGTGCCGGTATTTTTCAGGTAGTAGCAGCCCTCGCTGACGGAGCTGGCGTCTTCCAGCGTCCAGTCGGTGTTCTCGGTGGCCCCAAAGGTCAGGTTGTAGTAGGAGCCGCTGATCACCACACCCAGGTAAGAGCCGTCCTGGGCCAGGGTGACGGACTGGGTGCCGTCCTCATCGGTGGTGACCGTGACCGTCCACACCGCCGCGGAGGTGTAGCCGGACAGGGTGCTGTCGGTCAGAGACACTTCCTCGCCTGCCAGGTAATAGGTGGCGTAGGCGGTGCTGGTCAGGGCCATGTTGTAGCCGGGCGCCCAGATGACGTAGGTGCCGTCGGACAGGCCGGTGGTCTCCTCCGTGTCGCCGCCGGTGGAGGGCTGCTCCGCGTCGGTGTGGCCCACATAGTAGAACTGGAAGGTGTAGATAGAGGCTTTGCTGCTGCTGAATCCATAGGTGGTAAAGCCGTTGTAATATTCGATGTACTGGGCGCTGCCGCTATAGGAGGCGTTGACGCTCTTGATGTAATAGCTGCCGCTCTCCCCGGCGCTCTCCAGGGTCCACAGGCTGTAGTCGCCGGAGGAGCTTTCCAGGGTCAGGCTGTTGCCGGTGGCGCCGCTGGTCAGGTACGCGCCCTCGTCGGTGACGAAGCTGAGATAGCCGTTGTCGTCCACATAGACGGTGAACACCTCGCCCACGTTGTTGGTCTCCATGACCCCGTCGGTCACAGTGACCTCGCCGCCGGTCAGCTTGGAGCCGCTGGCGGTGCCGGTGACGGCGGTGCCGCCAGCGGGATAGTAAATCATCACCTGGTCGCCGCTGGTGATATCGCCGGTGATCAGGTCATAGCCGCTGACGGCGGGTTCGGTGCTGGCGGCGGTCAGCTCCACGGAGTTGATGTCGCTCTTGGTGCCGTTCAGCTCCGCATAGGCGTACAGGGTCTCTCCGATGTAGTCCGAGACATCCAGGCTATCGCCCGCCAGTGCGGTGTAATCGCCGTTCTCAGAGTAGCTATAATAGAAGGTGACGCCGGAGGTAGCGCACTTGAAGGTTACCGTTTTCTCCTCCTGAGAGTAGCTCAGGCTGGGGGTCTCCACAGTTTCGGTGGTAGTGCCGCCACCGGAGGAGTCGGTGTCAGCCTTGAATACCAGCAGGTCAAAGACATAGTCAGTACTGTTGTAATTGCTAGTTGAATATGCACCGAACTTTACCTGGGACACGCCGAAAGCAATGCCTCTGCCAGTGGTTGTCGCATTGGTAAAGTAGAAGGTCCCACTAGCAGTCCCAACATTTACAGTCCATGCGTCCGCGTCAGAACTGCTTTTAAAATTGGTGCTACTGCTGTAAGCCAGATAACTGCTACCGTTAGACAGGGTCACGCCATCATCTGTTTTTGCCAACGTCCAGACAGGCAAATCATCTGTATCGGCCGTCACTGTACCGTTGGACACAGAGACGGTGACAGGTGTGATTTTGCTGCCGATGGAAGTTCCCAGGGCATAATATACGCCGTCACTCTCAGCGACCAGTACATAGTCGCCGTCAGTGATGTCGCTTGCGCTAGTCACCTGGGTATAGGTGGTGGTCGTCGTCTCATCATCCTCCGCCGCAGCCGTCACCGGCAGGACGGACAGGCACATGGCCAGCGCCAGGATGAGGGACAGGAGCCGGGAGAACCGGCGTTTTCCAGTTGTCATAAGCTTTGTTCCTCCTGAACTGCGGGCCTTCTCCCTTTTTCAGAGACCCGCACAGTATGGGTTTACGCTACCACATTCCCAGGGGATACGCCACCACGTTTTGGTAAGCGGGAGGCAAAATTTAGGTCAAATTCGCCCCTGGGGCCTCTCCCCCGCTCTGACCTCCTTCACGGAAGATGGAGCATCCGTTGACACTGCCCAATAAGCCGGTTTATCTCCCCCTTACGGAAAGAAAACCGCATTATCAAATGTTATTCTACTACACAGGACATTCGATTTCAACTAAAAATGGCGAATTCCGGGAAAAGTTTTTTGTCCTTTGTCAACAAGGAGCAGCGGCCCCGCCGTCCGGGCGGGGCCGCTGCAGCGTCAGATATCTGTCCCGTGTCACACCACCTGGAACAGGTAAAATTTCAGATACGCCGTCTCCGGCACATTCCACAGGATGGGGTGGTCCGGCCCCTGCTGCCGGGCCTCGATCTGCCGGAGGGCCACCCCCGCGTCCCGGGCAGCCTCCCGGAGCATATGCCGGAAGTCCCCCTCACTCATAAAATGGGAGCAGGAGCAGGTGGCCAGATAGCCGCCCCGGGGGAGCAGCTTCATGGCCCGGAGGTTGATCTCCTTGTATCCCGCCGCCGCCCGGTCGATGGTGTCCCGGGACTTGGTGAAGGCGGGCGGGTCCAGAATGACAAAATCGAAGTCCCGGCATTTGGCGGCGCACAGGTCGGTGAGCAGCCGGAACACGTCGGCGGTCCGGAATTCGATGTTGTCCAGGCCGTTGCACCGGGCATTCTCCCGGGCCATCTGGATGGCGGTGTCGGAGATGTCCACGCTGAGCACCCGCTCCGCCCCACCCCGGGCGGCGTTGAGGCCGAAGGAGCCGGTGTGGGTGAAGCAGTCCAGCACCCGCTTCCCCGCCGCCAGCCGGGCCACCGCCTGACGGTTGTATTTCTGGTCTAAAAAGAAGCCGGTCTTTTGCCCGTTTTCCACGTCCACCAGATAGCGGACGCCGTTTTCCGTGATCTCGGTGAGGGGGGAGTCCGGGTGGGACAGGCCGGACCACCAGCCCTTTTCCTGCTCCATCCCCTCCCGCTCCCGGAGGGTCACGTCGTTGCGGAGGTACACCCCCCGCAACGGCTGGCCCAGCTCCGCCAGCCGTTCCACCAGGGCCCGGAGCACCGTGTCCCGCACCCGCTCCATCCCCAGAGAGAGGATTTGCACCGACAGCAGGTCGCCGTACCGGTCCACCGTCAGGCCGGGGAGCTGGTCCGCCTCCCCGTGGACCAGACGGCAGCAGAGGAAGTCGTCCCCGGGCATCACCGTCCGGCGGTAGTCCACCGCGTACCCCACCCGTCGCGCCCAGAAGGCCGGGTCAAAGGTGTCGTTGGCGTTCCGGCTGAGCAGGCGGACGGCGATCTTGGACCGGCTGTTGTAAAAGCCTGTGCCCATCCAGGCGTTCCCGGCGAAGATATCCACCAGACCGCCGTCCTCCGGCATCCCCCGGAGGGGCTTCGTCTCCTCCCCGTAGACCCAGGGGTGGCCGTTTTTCACCGATCGTTCCGCCTTCGCCGTGATTTGGAGGGCGGGATAGGGGCGCTGCTGTTTCATCGCTTTCTTCTCCTTCACGTATTTCTTTCCCCGATTATACCACGGGAGTTTCCTTCGGGCAATGAGGGAATCCGCTCTTTTCCCGGCGGCAAGCGCCCCTCCCGGGGCATGGTTCCATGCCACAGGAGGGGCGTTGATAGGGAGTGTTGAGCCGGAATGGGAGTGCGGTTATTGTGTCTTACGGCCGGTCAGCGCTTCTGTTCCGGGCGCTGATGAGCATCAGTCCAGCACAGATGGGCGCCGCCGCCGACAGCAGCTGGACCACATAGGCCTTCCAGTCCGGATAGAACGAGCTGATGATCGAATTGATCAGGGAGGAGTCAACTCCATAGGAGCCGGCGTACATATTAACGTATCTCTGTGCTACGCTGAGAATATTGCTCAGCACAGCATAGGAAGAGGACATTCCCACCAGGGTGATCAGCGACAAGGCCCCGGAGATGAACAGCATGACGATGGGGAACAGCGTCACCTCTACCTGAGTACCGTAACCATCCACCACTGCCGCTGCGGACTGAGCGGTCTTGCGCAGACCGGACCAGTAGAGCCGGAACAGCAGGAAGCAGAGGACTGCCACCACAATGAGGATCAATCCAACAGTGATGCCATCGTCCCCTGCGCTCATAGCCAGGAACGCCAGAAGCACCACGAGCACCAGAGGGATACAGGCGATGATCAGCTCCGCCAGCAGCGCTCCGCTCACCAGCCGGAAGCCGTTGCTCCTCAGCTGGCCCCGGTTGCTGCCCGACCATGCCTGCCACAGGCCGACGCACAGGACGATAGAGGGGATGGAGGCAATGACAGAGAAGATGTTAAACTGAAGCACGATGGAGCAGGCAAGCTGCAGGGTCAGGACGGCGGTAAAAATCAGGTAAATACCGCCGGAACAGAAGCCCGCCACGCCGCCGGTCACAGGTGCGCCGCCGGTCACGGATGTACCGCCGTAGCTGCTTCCGCCGCCAAAGCCGCCAGCCGCGCCGCCGGAGCCGCCGGTCACCGGGCCGGTGGGGCCGAACTTTATTCCGGAACCGCCAGAGACTCCGCCGCCGGGGGCGTCCACCGGGCCGGCCTCCGGGCCGCAGTAGGCACAGAACCGGGCGCCCGGCTCCAGCTTCCGGCCGCAGCGGGGGCAGAACCGCTCGGTGGTCTGCTCAGGGGCCGCCTGGGGCAGGGGCGCGCCGCAGCGGGGGCAGAAGGTCCCGCCCTCCGGGACGGTCAGGCCGCAGTTGCCGCAGACGACCGCTCCGTTTGCCGTGCGTCCGGCGTCGTAGCCGACGTTGTTTCCAACGCCGCTGCCGACGGAACGGGCGCCGTTGGAGACGCTGCTCCACATCTTCTGCCCCTGCTCCGACTGGAAGAAAGCGCGGAGGAAGAAGAAGGCCAGCACGCCGTAAAGGGCCACATAGACCAGCCTGGAGAATGTGGCATAGCTGGTAAAGCTGATCAGCCAGCTCACCGCTTTCAGGGCAAAGGCAAGACCCACAGCCCAGTCGTTATCCGCCGCCAGGCAGAGGACCAGTCCTAACAGATAGACGGCAAAGAACAGTCCCGCCGACACGCTGTAGAAGGACATCCATTCAACGCTGTGGATCAGCATCAGCACCGGGTCAATGAGCACCAGCACCGCCGCTGCAGGCAGGATGGATACCAGGAGCTGCTGGCTGTTGACCAGATTCCGGATCGCCTGTTTTAATTCTTTCATATAATCCCTCTTTTCACTATTGAGTGACCGGAGGCTCTCCCATTCCGCCAAAGCCTCCAGGCACTTTTATTATAATTCCTTCGTGGGAATCCGTCAATATTCGAAGGGATTTTTTTCACTCCAGATAAAATGCGGACGCGCCTCATCGGCCTTGACTTTCCGGCGCTGTGGGCTTATGCTGTGGCAGAGAACCGGAACAGGGGAGATGATCATATCGTGGAGACTGCGCCTCGCTATCTGGCAGCTCTGGTGGAGCCGGAGCGGGACGGCCAGCGGGTAGACCGCATCGCCCGGAGCCAGTTCGGCGTCTCCGGCACCCTTCTGCGGCGCATCAAGTGGCTGGACGACGGCATCCGGCTGGACGGCGTCCGGGTCACCACCCGGGACCGAGCCAGGGCGGGGCAGGAACTGGTCCTCCGCCTCTCCGACCCGGAGGGGGCGGAGCCTATGACCCCCGCCTCCCTTCCTCTGGACATCCGGTATGAGGACCGGGACATTGTGGTAGTGAACAAGGCCCCGGGAATGTCCACCCATCCCGGCCCGGGCCACTGGGAGGACAGTCTGGGCAACGCCCTGACCTGGCACTGGCAGCAAAGCGACCCCTTCGCCGCCTTTCACCCCGTCCACCGGCTGGACCGGGGCACCTCCGGTCTGATGGTGGTGGCCGCCCATCCCTTTGCCCAGGAGCGGCTGCGGCAGAATCTCCATACGGGGGGCTTCCGGCGGCAGTATCTGGCGGTGTGCGAGGGTTTGCTCTCCCCCGCGGAGGGGGTGATCGACCTGCCCATCGACCGGTGCCCCGACTCCATCCAGAAGCGGCAGGTCTCCCCCGGGGGACAGCCCTCTGTGACCCGTTACCGGGTGCTGGCTCAGGTCGAGGGACGCAGTCTGGTCGCTCTGGAGCTGGAGACCGGGCGCACCCACCAGATACGGGTGCATCTATCTCACCTGGGGCATCCTCTGGTGGGCGATTTTCTCTACGGCGAGCCCTGCCCGGAGGTCATCGACCGCCCCGCCCTCCACAGCTGGCGGCTGGAGCTGGTGCATCCTGTGACCGGGGCGCAGCTGACCTTCGAGCAGCCCCTCCCGGCGGACATGGCAGAGCTGCTCCATACGCCCCATTGTTCATAAATTGACCGTAGATTTCCCGGAAAAAATTGGGTAGAATAGGAGCGTCTGGAACCATGCTCTGTCATGCCCTGTAAGGAGGACGTCCTGTGAACAAGTTGAACAATCTCATCGAGCGCTTCTGCTATCAGCACCCCCGGTTCGGTATCCCCAATCTGGTGTACTACCTCATCGGCGGCAGCGCCATCGTCTATGTGCTGGACCTGATCTCCTACAGCGGAGTGGCGGTGTCCAGTATGCTGTCCTTTAACCGAGCGCTGATCCTCCAGGGCCAGGTCTGGCGGCTGATCACCTTCGTCTTTACCACCTGGGGGGAGAATGTGTTCTATTTTCTCCTGGGGATGTACTTCCTCTGGTTCATCGGTACCAACCTGGAGCGGGAGTGGGGAACGGCCAAGTTCAACTGCTACTACTTCCTGGGGCTGATTTTGACCGTCATCGTGGGCCTGTTCACCGGCTCGGCCAGCACCTCCTATCTGGAGATGACCCTGTTCCTGGCCTTCGCCACCCTCTACCCGGACGCCCAGTTCCTGCTGTTCTTCTTCATCCCCATCAAGGCCAAGTGGCTGGGCTACATCGAGGGCGGACTGTTGGCCATCTCCCTGGTGATGAGCCTGATCTCCCTGGATGTGGGCGGGGCCCTGTCCATCGTGGTGTCGGTGCTCAACTATCTCATTTTCTTCTGGCCGGAGCTGGTCTATCAGGTGAACCGTCTCCGGGGCCGGGCCAACCACGCCCGTCAGCCCAACGTCATCCAGTTCAAAAAGGCTTCCCGGGAGCTGAAAAAGCAGAACTACACCCACAAATGCACCGTCTGCGGCCGCACGGACGTGGACTATCCCGACCTGGAATTCCGGTACTGCTCCCGGTGCGTGGGGTATCACTGCTATTGCCTGGACCACATCAACAACCACGTCCACATCACGGAGGAATGAGGGCGCCCCTCTCCCCTGCCGACAAGCGATCAACAGGCCCGGTGACTGCACGAAGCGTCACCGGGCCTGTTCCTGTCAAATGGTCTGTGTCACATCCAGGGCCTTCCCCGCTCACTCCCGGCGCAGGGCGTCGATGGGATTGAGGTTGGCCGCCTTGACGGCGGGCATCAGGCCGAAGAGGATGCCGATAAACATGGAGAACACCACCGCCAGGACGATGGAGGGGACGCTCACTGCCGTGGGCGAACCGCTGAGTCGGCTGACCACCTGGGCCATGCCGATGCCTGCCAGCACGCCGATGACGCCGCCCAGACTGGTGAGCACCGCCGCCTCGGTGAGGAACTGCCACAGGATGCGGCTCTTTCTGGCTCCCACCGCCTTTTTCAGGCCGATCTCCCGGGTGCGCTCGGTGACGGTGACCAGCATAATATTCATCACGCCGATGCCGCCCACCAGCAGGGAGATGGAGGCGATCCACACCAGCTGCTGATTGGTGGAGTTGGCCAGCTGCTGGAGCCGCTCCGCCTGCTCCAGCACGTCGTTGCTGCTGTAGGCCAGGTCGGAGTCCTGAGAGACGGTGAGCTTTGCGTTGAGCGCCTCCGCCGCCGCCTGGCCCACCGAGGTCATGTCGTCGGTGGTGGCCGCCTGGATATCCACCGTCTGGGGCTCGTCATACTGGCACACCAGCTGCCAGCAGGTGCTGGGGATGTAGACCGCCCCGCTGTCGTTGCCCACGTAGGTATAATACTCCTCGTAGGTGGAGATGTTCGGCTCGTAGGTGCTGGTCAGGGAGACCACCCCCACCACAGTGAACGGCTCGCTGCGTATCTCGATGGTCTTGCCCAGGGGGTTCTCCCCGGGGAACAGGCTCTCCGCGGCGCTCTGGTCCAGAATGGCCACCTTTTTGTAGTCGTCATAGTCCGACTGGGCGAAATCCCGGCCCAGATAGACCTGGTAGCCGTTGACGCCGAAATAATGGGTGTCCACCCCCCGGAGGGTGCCGGAGAAGCCGGTATTCTGATAGTAGATCAGCCCGTCCACATAGGTCCGCTCGGTGTACAGGGTGGCGTCCACCGCCCCCTCCAGATTGGCCAGGCGGGCCCGGGTCTGCTCCGAGATCACCGGGACGCCGTCGGGGATGGAGCTGTACTGGAATTCATAGCCGTAGCCGTTCTGGTTCAGCTGCACCGTCACCACGTTGTTGCCTGCGCCGATGAGCTGCTCCTTGATCTGCTCGTTGGTCCCCTTGATGGTGGAGACGATGGCGATGATAGAGGCGATGCCGATGATAATGCCCAGCATGGTCAGCAGGGAGCGGAGCTTGTGGTTCCAAATGCCCTGAAAGGACAGTCCGATATTTTCAAACATAGCGCAGTTCCCTCCCTTACCAGCCGTAAAATTCGTCTGCGGTGGCCTCTGTGGTGGGGACTCCCTCCTCGGTCCCGTCCCCGTAGGGGAAGGACACCCGCTCGTCCAACGACAGACCGCCAGTGACCTGGGTATAGCTGCCCCACAGAGAGCGGCCGGTGGAGATGTACCGTTTTTCCAGCGTCCCGTCCTCGGCCACGGTGTAGACGTAGCTCCTGCCGTTCTCCCGGCGGATGAACATGGACTCCAGATAGAAGCCGCTGCTGTCGCTCCCGGCGGAGCTGTAGGTGATCTCCGCATAATCTCCCTGCTCCAGGCCCCCGTCCTCGTCCACATAGACGGTGAAGGGGTAGAGCGAGATGTTGCTGTTGCCGTCTCCCCAGTAATAGCCGTCGGTGGTGGGATACTCGGAGATCTCGGTGACGGTGCCCTCGCACTCCGCGCCGTTGTAGTAGTCATAGACGGACACCGGCTGGCCCACCTGAATTTCGGAGAGCATCAGCTCGCTGCACGAGACCTGGATGTAAAACCCGCCTCCTGCGGAGACCCGCATCAGGGCGCTGCCGCTGGTCAGGGCCTCGTCCTCGCTGATCAGGTCCTTCACCTCGCCGGACAGGGTGGCGTAGATGGCGCCGTTGTTCAGCTCCTGCTCCGCCTTTTCGTACTCCAGTTTCGCCTGGCGGAGCTGGATGTCCAGGTCCTTTACCTGGCTCTCCGCCGCCTGTACCATCTCGGTCAGCTCGGTGGCGGTGTACTTGATGCCGTCCACAAAGGTCTGGGCGGGGGTGCCCGTGTCCTCCTCCTCTTCCTCCTCGTCCTCCGGGAGGGCAGGGAGAGGGTCGTTATCCCACTGGAATACCAGATCGCCCGTGGCGTCATCCGTCATGGAGATCATCTGAAAGCTGTAGCCTGTCTCCTCCACATACTGAAACTGCATCAGCAGCCGGTACGTCACCGCCGCTGTCGTGGTGGAGGAACCGGTGCCCGTGTCGGTGTCGCCGTCCTCCCCGTCTCCGGTGTCCGGGTCAGGCTCCTCCGGGTCCGTAGGTTCCTCCGGGTCGGTGGGCTCCTCCGGGTCCGTGGGTTCCTCCGGGTCCATGGGTTTCTCCGGGTCCGTGGGTTCCTCCGGGTCGGTGGGCTCCTCCGGGTCCGTGGGTTCGGTGGGTTCTGTCGGCTCCGTGGGTTCTGTCGGAACGTCCGGTTCTTCCTGTTCTGTCAGCGTTCCCGTCCCGGCGACGATGAACTCCACATAGCACTCGTCCAGCCCCCGCATGGCCTGATATAGAAAATCATCGGAGAAGCTGTAGGCGCTGTGCCACTGATAGACAAAGGGGTCGTCATAGCTGCCCGTGCCGGAGAGCAGGGTCAGGGTGCCGTCGTCCTCCCATCCCGGCTCCTCTACCGGGTCGGTGCCCGGGATGACAGTCACGGTGACACTGCCGGGAATGTAGGTGTTGGGCTTGTAGCTCTGCACCGTGGACAGCTCCTTCTGGGCTTCGGCCAGCTCCAGCTCCAGCTGCTGCACGGCGATATCCTTCTTTTGCAGGTCCAGCTCGGTGAGGGTGGTGTCGTAGGTCAGCAGGGGGTCGCCCTCCTGGACGTAGTCCCCCTCGGAGACCAGGATCTCCTTCACCGTCTGGGTGTCGGAGAGATAGACCAACTGGAGGCCCTCTGTCTCCACCAGGCCGTCGCTGGTGGTGCTGTCCCCCCAGTAGTTGGTCATGGCGAAGTCGGACACGGCGTAGACGTTCACCGCCTCCCGGCTCCGGTG
>JAJQHP010000251.1 GCA_021199695.1 Clostridiales bacterium | reverse complement strand
GGAGTTCATGGGGCCCGTCTCCGTTGTACTGAATGTCAAAATAGACTGTCTCGCCCTCGTATTCCAGCGCCACCTTGCAGGTATTTTCGTCGCCGGTAAGATAGTCGGTGATCTCCACCGTCCGGTCGTAGTAGTACAGCCAGACCGAACCGTCCTCCTTTCGCTCTACTCCGATCCCCATGCCGTCCAAAATCTCCTCGGCAGAGGCGGGCGTCTCATTTCCGTTCTCGTCCATGACCACCCCTTCGCCGCCGAACACCTGCTCCGTACCGTCCTCCGCCTCGTAGGTGAAGATGTAGATGCCATCCTCGCCGTCGGCTACCTCCACCTCTACCTGCTGGCCGGAGATCCAGGCGGTAAGCGCCGTCCGCACCCCGCCCAGATCGGCGGCGTAGGTGGTGCCCGCTCCCCCCAGGAGCAGAGCGACACAGGCGCAGGCCGCCGCCACACGCTGCCACAAAATAGTTTTGCGCCCTGCCCTCTTCGTCTCCGTCTCCAAGCGGATGTCTCCGTCTGCGTGCAGCACGGAAAATGCCTGTTTGTACCTCTCACGATTCGTCATCGTTCCACGCCTCCTTTAGTGCGTCCTTTAACAGTCTGCGTCCCCGGGACAGTCTCACCTTGACGTTGCTCTCGGTCAGCCCCAGGATTTGGGCGATCTCCCGGACGGAATAATCCTCGAAGTAAAACAGATGAATGACGATGCGGTATTTCTCCGGCAGCTTCATCACCTGCTCGAACAGGTCCTCCGATTCCTCCGTCTCAAAGGACAGCGTCTCCATGTAGTCCTCCAGAGGTACGCTTTTCCGCCGCCAGAAGGAGCGGCGGACGTCCTTCGCCCGGTTGATGGCCACCCGCAGGAGCCACGCCCGGATGTGCCCCTCGTCGGCAAAGTCCCGGTCTGTCAGGTGGTATTGAAGGAAGGTATCCTGCACCACATCGTCCGCGTCGGCGGCATTTTGGCAGATGTGAAACGCCGCGGCAAAGACGTTGTCCCGATACCGCCCGATCAGCTCCTCCGTTGTCCGTCTCATGGGCATCCCTCCCCTCCGTCTCAGTCGTATTCTGAAAGGCCCTTCACCAATACATCGTTTCAAACGCCGGAAAGGTTACACTGCGCCGGCCTTTTTTGCAGCAAAAAAGGCCCTGTGGAGAAAATTCCTTCTTCACAGGGCCTTACCGTTGTTTTGTTCTCTCCGACTTATGCCAGCGCTGCGGTGATGATGGCCATGGAATAGACCTCCATGCCGTTGCAGCCGCGGGACAGATCGTTGATGGGGGCGTTCAGGCCCAGGAGGATGGGTCCATAGGCGTCGAACTGGCCCAGACGCTGGGCAATCTTGTAGCCGATGTTGCCGGCGTTGATGTCCGGGAAGACGAACACGTTGGCATGGCCCGCCACCTTGGACTCAGGGCACTTGGTCATGGCCACTCTGGGGGAGACGGCGGCGTCGAACTGGAGCTCGCCGTCGATGGCCAGCTCAGGGGCCAGGGCCTTGGCCATCCGGGTGGCCTCCCGCATCTTGTCCACGTCCGCGTCCTTGCCGGAGCCGTAGGTGGAGAAGCTCAGGAAGGCGACCTTGGGGTCGATGCCGAAGTGGCGGCCGCACTCGGCGCAGTACACGCCGGTTTCAGCGATCTGCTCGGCGGTGGGGTGGATGTTGATGGCGCAGTCGCCAAAGGCTAGCACCTCGTTATCGCCGGAGGCGGAGGCGCGGACCAGGATGAAACAGGAGGACACGCTCTTGTAGCCGGGCTTGGTCTTGATGATCTGGAGGGCGGGACGGACGGTGTCGGCGGTGGAATAGGTGGCGCCGCCCAGCAGGGCGTCGGCCACGCCCATCTTCACCAGCATGGTGCCGAAATAGTTGCTCTTGCGCAGCATGGGGATGGCCTTCTCCGGGGTCATGCCCTTGCTCTTGCGCAGCTCGCAGAACAGGTCCACCATCTCGTCAAACCGGTCGTAGTTATTGGGATCGATGATGCTGGCGCCACGGACGTTGTAGCCCGCCTCCTCGGCGGCGGCAAAGATGTCGTCGGGATTGCCGATAAGGATGGGGGTCAGAAAGGTGCTGGCCAGCAGACGGGAGGAAGCCTCCAGAATACGGGGATCTGTTCCCTCGGTAAAGACGATGGTCTTGGGATTCTTCTTCAGTTGGGCGATCATGGAGCCAAAGCCAAATGCCATAACAGTGTACCTCCTAAAATCGATCTATCACTTCCTGCGGATGCAGGATACAGACAGTCTCTAAAATAGATTTTATTCCTTTGGCACAAAAATTGCAAGGGTTTTGACGGCTGTTTTGGCTAATTTCCTTTGCTAAGTTTTTAACAAAGATTTCCCCCTCCCGGCGCTTTACTTTTTGAATACGGTCTGTTATCATTATTACTGTCTGTTTTTCTTTTTGCCTTTTCACACCGGGAGTGTTTTTGATATTATGATGACCAATCAGGATTTTTCCCACACCCTCTCCGCTCTGCGGAAGGAGCGGGGCATCAGCCAGCGCACGGCGGCGGAGGAGCTGGGCATCAGTCAGGCCCTGCTGTCCCACTATGAAAACGGCATCCGGGAGCCGGGGCTGGCCTTTGTCATCCGGGCCTGCGACTACTATCGGGTGTCTGCGGACTATCTGCTGGGCCGGACCACGGAGCGGGAGGGGGCGGCCGTCCACCCTGCGGCCGTTCCCGGCGTCCGGAGCGGTCGGCAGCGCCAGCGCAGAGAGGCCACCGAGGCCGCGCGGCCGGTGATCAACGCCGTCTCCCTGCTTTTTGACCTGCTGGCCCGGCTGGAGAACGCCGCCGTTCTCTCCGCCGCCGCCCGGTATCTGTCCACGGCGGTCTACCTCCTTCTCCGGCAGCTCTACCAGTGGGACCCTGCCGCCAGTCTGGGGCAGTTTTCCGCCGACGACGACGCCATCTCCTCCGGCCTGGGGGACGCGGAGCTGCAGCTGAGCCGGGGGCGGTATCTTCTCTCCCTCCGGGACTGCGCCCGGGAGGGGGCAAACCTCTCTCTCCCCAACCGGGAGACCCTTCGCCGGGAGTTCCCCGCCGCCTATCCCTATGTGTCCGCTATCGTCCGGGACACGGAGGATCGCATCTCCGCGCGGCTGGAAGAATAATCTTTTATCTTTTGAATTGGGAGTATGACCATGAATCAGGACCATATTCGTAATTTTTCCATCATCGCTCACATCGACCATGGAAAATCCACTCTTTCTGACCGCCTCATCGAGCTGTGCGGGGCGGTAGCGGAGCGGGACATGGAGAGCCAGCTGCTGGACAACATGGAGCTGGAGCGGGAGCGGGGCATCACCATCAAGGCCCGGGCAGTGACCCTCCACTATCAGGCCCCGGACGGGGAGGACTATCTCCTCAACCTCATCGACACCCCGGGCCATGTGGACTTCAACTATGAGGTCAGCCGCTCCCTGGCCGCCTGCGAGGGGGCGG
>JAJQHP010000215.1 GCA_021199695.1 Clostridiales bacterium | reverse complement strand
TCTGGTCTTTTCCGTTCTAAACTATATCGACACCCGCTATCGCACCGGCACCCTGGCGGAGGTCTCCGCCGAGCTGGGCCAGCCCACCTATACGGTGAGCCGTCTGCTGAAAAAGCATATGGGGAGCAATTTCCGGGAGCTGCTCCAGTCCCGAAAGCTCCAGCAGGCCGCCTATCTTCTGGACAACACCACCCTCTCCGCCGACGCGATTATGGAGCGGGTGGGCTATGACAACAGCAGCTATTTCTACCGGAAATTCCGGGAGCGGTACGGTTGCTCTCCCCGGGAGTACCGGAAACAGCACTGACCGTCTGTGAAAATCTTTCCCGTCGTCGATTGACAGGACCGACAATGTAGGTTAGAATATTCCCATGAGCTACGTATTTTTTGACCTGGAATGGAACCAGGGCTATCCTCGCTCCGAGGCAGAAAAAATCGACGAGATCATCCAGTTTGGCGCCCATCGTCTGGACTCCTGGGAGGACGGCGGCGTCTCTTTTTCCGCCTACGTCCGGCCGTCGATTCATAAAAAGCTCCATCATCAGGTGCGGAAGATGGTCCCTCTGGAGGCTGACAGCCTGAAACGGGCGGGGAGCTTCCGCCAGGTGGCGGCCCAGTTCTTCCGCTGGTGCGGCGAGGGAGCGGAGTTCTTCACCTGGGGCACCTGCGACGCCCGGGTGCTGGACACCAATCTGTGCTGGTACGGCATGGAGGAGTATCTGGATCTGGAGATCTACGACCTCCAGCGGGCTTTTGACCTGCTGGTACTCCACACCTATCACCAGACCGCCCTGGAGACCGCCGTGGCCGCCCTGGGCCTGGATGCGGAGCTGACCTACCACGACGCCGGGCACGACGCCTTTTACACCGCCCGCATCGGGGCGGAGCTGGTGCGCCGTTTCGGCCCTCTCCCCTCCGAGGCGGAGCTGGACCGGATGGAGGAGGCCCTTCGCCGTCAGCAGCGCCAGGAGGCTGTTCAGGCCGCTACCCGGGCGTTGGATGCGCTCCTTTCTCAGGAACAGCCCACCCTGCGCCGGAGATGCAGCCAATTCTCCACCGCCGGTGACTGTCTGAAAAGCCGGAGCGCCCGGGTATACCACTGCCCCCAGTGCGACAACTGGCTGTGCAGCGGCAACTGGTATCGGGTGAGCGACTACTACGTGTCCCGGAGCCGCTGCGTGGAGCACGGTCGGTCCCTCAGCTGCCTCACCCTGGAGGAGGCGGAGAACGGGGTGGATGGTCTGCTCCGGGTCTATCCGGAGGAAGCCGCCCCGGACGGCCTGTTTCACCAGTGCAAGGTGGGCGGGACCCTCATCGAGGTGAAGCAAATGCCCCGAAAGCGCCGCCGGAGCCGTAAAAACCGGGACAAGGCCAAAAAGGAAATCGGTTGACATAAAAAATTATCTGCGTCCGGAGACCTGTTGCAGTCTCCGGACGCAGATTTTCATTTGAGTTTTTGCGTGGCAGCGTCACGGCCAAAGACTGACCGCCACGCTCCACAGGGCTTCCCCATCCCCGGTAAAGGTCAGCTCCAGCCAGCCGTCCTCACACAGCAGCTCCAGAACGGACGCGCCGTTTTCGTCCTCCCGGACAGCCTCGGCCCAGTCCGTCTCCGCCAGCGCTTCGGCGGCCAGGGCAGTCTCCGGGCAGCTCTCCAACCTGTCGTGCCAGGTCAGGGTCAGCTCGCCACCGGCGGCATCCGTCCAGAGCAGGGTGTAGCCGTCCTCTGTCTCCCCGCTCTCCGTCAGGCTGTATCCGTCGGGCAGCCAGCCGGGGATGAGCCATGAGGCGTCCTCTGTGGCGGATTCCTCTTCCGCGCCGTCCTCCGTCATGTCGGCGGTGGTGTCCGTCTCGTTCTCCCAGTCCTCCGCTGCCGCCGACTTCTCGCTGTCCCAGAACTCCTCGACAGTCTCCTCCTCGGCGGTGTCCTCTGCCATCTGCTCCATCACCGCTGTGGAGCTGTCCTCACTGACGAAAGCGG
Source organism: Clostridiales bacterium (assembly GCA_021199695.1). Classification (GTDB taxonomy): domain Bacteria; phylum Bacillota; class Clostridia; order Oscillospirales; family Oscillospiraceae; genus Onthomonas. Next base: position 1,484 of record JAJQHP010000215.1, on the reverse strand, counting down.
CGTCCATCCCGTTGAAGTCCCGCATGGCCCAGACGAACCAGCCAACGCCCACAACGACGCAGAGGCAGGCGGCCAGGGCGGCATACCGCCCCCAGGGGACGGGCTTCTGCGTCTCCGGGGCCTGACTGTCTAACTCCAGCAGCCGCCGGTGGAGGTCGGAGGAGACGCTCTGCCGGTCCATATAGCTCTTATACGCGCTCATCCTTCCACCTCCTCCAGTAATGCTCTCAGCTTGCCTCTGGCCCGGCTGAGGCGGCTGCGGACGGTGCCCTCTTTGGCCCCCGTCATCCGGGCGATCTCACCGGTGGACCAGCCCTCATAGTAGTACAGGTGAATGACCTCTCTGTCCTCCGGGGGCAGACGGAACAGCTCCTCGATCTCCTCCCGCTCCTCCGGTCCCGGGGTGGGGATATCCATCTCCAGGGGCAGGTTCTGCCGGGACTTGGAGCGGAGGCGGGAGATGCAGCCGTTCCGGGTCACGGTGAGCAGCCAGGCGCTCTCGTGGGCCTCGTTTTCAAAGACCGGGCGCTTCTCCAGATACCGGAGAAAGGTCTCCTGGGTCTGGTCCTCGGCGTCCTGGACGTTGCCCAGAATGGACAGAGCCAGGCGATAGATGCGGTTCTCCTGTCGGCAGACCAGGGCCTCAAAGTCCCGGTGCTCCGGCGGCTTCTTTCTTCCAAACACGGGAGGCGTCCCTCCTTTTCTCTTCTCGCTAATGGATACGTTTCAGACGGCGTTTTTGCTGCATGGAACGGCACAGTTTCACTCGGGGAAATCCTACCACGTTTTGTCCTTCCGGTAAAGGGCAAAAATGGCCCGGCAGGTCATCCTGCCGGGCCGATGCGTGTAAAAGATGTCTGCGCTCAGAGGGCCGCCTTCAGCTCCTCCACCTTGTCCAGACGCTCCCAGGGGAGATCCAGGTCGGGACGGCCGAAATGGCCGTAGGCGGCGGTCTGCTGATAGATGGGCCGCCGGAGGTCCAGGGTGCGGATGATGGAGGCGGGCCGCAGGTCGAACACCTGCTGCACCAGCCGGGACAGCCGCTCATCGCTGACCTTGCCGGTGCCGAAGCTGTCCACCAGGACGGACACCGGCCGGGCCACGCCGATGGCGTAGGCCAGCTCGATCTGGCAGCGGTCCGCCAATCCGGCAGCCACCAGGTTCTTGGCGGCGTACCGGGCCATGTAGGCGGCGGAACGGTCCACCTTGGTGGGGTCCTTGCCGGAGAAGCAGCCGCCGCCGTGGGCCGCCGCGCCGCCGTAGGTGTCCACGATGATCTTCCGCCCGGTGAGACCGGAATCGCCCACGGGGCCGCCCACCACGAAACGGCCGGTTGGGTTGACATAAAATTTTGTCTCCGGACGGATGTACCGCCGGGGCAGGTTGGGCCGGATGATCTCCTCGATCACTGCTTCCCGCAGGTCCTGGATGCTGATATCCGGGTCGTGCTGGGTGGAGACCACCACGGCGGGACACCACTCCAC
>JAJQHP010000124.1 GCA_021199695.1 Clostridiales bacterium | reverse complement strand
CATCGGGCAGCCCCCCTCTCCTGAAATCAGGGGGCAAAAGAAGCTGCCCCCGTGAGAGGGGGCCAACCGCCACCGTATGGAACAGTGCCCAGCCCCAGAGGGGCCGATGCCAGAATAACACAGGTTTTGACAGGATGCAAGGAAAATTTCGGGCGCAGGAAAAGCTGCGCGGGCGCAAAAGCTCCACCCCCGCCATTGTCCTTTCTCCAAAAGCGTGGTATAATCGGGCTGTACCCCACAAAACTCAGACCATTTTACACTATATATAAGGAGGAACCCATCATGCCGACCGTCACTCTGCTCCAGCAGCGCACCCGGGAGCTGCATCTCCGCAACGACATCAAAAAACAGGGACAGCTCCAGCTCAGGAGCAATTTCAACTTTAACGTCAAATTTGCCGCCAACAATCAGAACTGCGTGGCCACCCTCTATCAGAGCTTTGAGGACAAGAGCGGAGAGGAGGCCATCTCCGTCTCCGTCACCCTGGAGGGGCTGTTCTCCTGCCAGGGAGTGATGAGCGATGAGGACAAGAAGGCCGTCCATCTCCAGGCCTACGACGCACTGTTCCCCTACCTCCAGTCGGTGGTAGGGCAGCTCTCTGGCTCCACCGGCTTCGCCGGCTTCATGCTGAAAAAGGTCCCCCTGGATGAGGGAAGGGTGGTCGTCTCCCAGTCACGGAGGGAGAACAATCCGCCCACTCTGCCCATCGTGTGATCTGATATGATCTATCTGGTAGAGGACGACGGCAATATCCGGGAGCTGGTGGTCTACACCCTGAATCAGACGGGACTGGAGGCGAAGGGCTTCGGCCTGCCCTCCCGGTTCTGGGCGGCAGTGGAGCGGCAGACCCCGGAGCTGGTGCTGCTGGACATTATGCTCCCGGAGGAGAGCGGACTGGACATCCTGGCCCGTCTGCGCCGGACGCCGGAGACGGCGGAGATCCCGGTGATGATGCTCACCGCCAGGGACAGCGAGTATGACAAGGTGGTGGGCCTGGACCTGGGGGCGGACGACTATCTGGCCAAGCCCTTCGGCATGATGGAACTGACCGCCCGGGTGCGGGCGCTGCTCCGCCGGACAGCCCGGGAAAAACAGGAGACGGTGTACCGGCTGGACGGCCTCACCGTCTGGCCGGAGAAGCGCCGGGTCCAGGCGGAGGAGACCGAGGTGGCGCTGACCCGAAAGGAGTTCGACCTGCTGTGTCTGCTGCTGAAAAACAGGGATCGGGTGGTCACCCGGGAGCAGCTCATCCGGGAGGTCTGGGGCTACACCTACCAGGGGGAGAGCCGGACGGTGGACGTCCATGTGCGCACCCTGCGGCAGAAGCTGGGCCGGGCCGGGGACCTGATCGAGACGGTCCGGGGCGTTGGCTACCGGATCAGGAGGACGGACGATGAAGCGTAAGCTGTTTTGGACCAGCTTTCTCTGCGCCATGGCGGTGCTGCTCGCCTGCCTGTCGGTGACAGCGCTGGCGGTGTTCGACTATTTCTCCCAGTACAACCGGCAGCGTCTGGAGGAGGAGGCCGCCTATCTGGGGGCCGCCGTGGAGACCGGAGGCGGAGACTTTCTGGAGACGGTGGACCGGGACGCCACCCAGCAGCGCGTCACCTGGATCGACGCCGACGGCACCGTACTCTATGACAGCGAGGCGGACGCCGCCTCCATGGAAAACCACAGCCAGCGGGAGGAGGTGGCCGAGGCCCGGGAGAGCGGCAGCGGATGGAGCGTCCGCTATTCCGACACCCTGGCCACCAAGACCACCTATTACGCCCTGCTCCTAACGGACGGCACCGTGCTCCGGGTGTCCGGGACGGAGTGGACGGTACTGAGTATGTTGCTGGATATGTGGCCCTCTCTGCTGCTGGTGGTGGCCCTGGCGGTGCTGCTCTCCGGCCTGCTGGCCTGGTGTATTGCGGAGACCATCGCCCGGCCGGTCAACGAGATCGATCTGGAGCACCCGGATGAGAACGGGGTCTACCCCGAGCTGCGGCCCCTGGCCCGGCGCATCAACGCCCAGAGCCGCCAGATCAAGCGGCAGATGGAGCTGCTGGACCAGGAGCATCAGCGGCAGGACCGGCTCCGCCGGGAGTTCACCGCCAACGTCTCCCATGAGCTGAAAACCCCTCTGACCTCCATCTCCGGCTATGCGGAGATCATCCATGAGGGCATTGCCCGGCCGGAGAATGTGAAGGAATTTTCCGGCAAGATCTACGACGAGGCCCAGCGGCTCCAGTCCCTGGTGGGAGATATCCTGGAGCTGTCCCGGGTGGAGGATCTGGGCGTGGGAATGGAAAAGACGGCGGTGGACCTGTACCCCCTCTGCGAGGAGACCCTTCGCCGCTTCCGGTCCCAGGCGGAGCGACGGGAGATCGCTCTGGAGCTGCGGGGCGGGCATGGGATCGTCCAGGGCTCCCGGGAGCTGCTGGGCGAGGTGATCAGCAATCTGTGCGACAACGCCATCAAGTACAACCGGGACGGGGGCAGCGTGGTGGTCACGGTGCGCCGTTTGGGAGACCGGGTGCTGTTGTCGGTGGCGGACACAGGCATCGGCATCCCGGAGGAGGACCAGAGCCGGGTGTTCGAGCGGTTCTACCGGGTGGACAAGAGCCGCTCCAAGGCGGTGGGAGGCACCGGACTGGGCCTGTCCATCGTCAAACACGCCGCCGCTGCCCACAACGCCCAGCTCCAGCTGGAGAGCCAGCCGGGACAGGGGACGGAGATCCGTCTGCTCTTCCCCGGGGACGAGGCGGAGGACGAGAGCTGACCGGGACATAAAAAATACAAAACGCCTGAGCCGTGCACTCAGACGTCTTGTAAAGCAGCAAACCTCTCACACATTCCGGCTCCACTCCTGCGGAACCCGTGCAAGAAACTCTTGCTGTTTTGTAGTTTAAGCCTTTTTTCAGAATTTTTCAAGAGAAAAGCACGAAAAAACCGTGAACAGCCTGACAAAATCTTCACAGAACGTTTACAGGCCCTTTGACAACTTGCACAAACTTTTCACAAAAGGACGCGGAAGGCGGAAAAACGTCTTTCTGCGGCGGACGGGGCGCGATAACGTTTCCGGAAACGGTGACAGAACCCTGCCGGATACGCCCTGAGAGGGAGAAAAGGGAGCGGGAAAATTCCCAAAAAAGCTCTTTACACCGTCCGGAAAATATGATACAGTTACTAAGCGTGTAACGCAGACCCGTGGGCCTGGTCTCAGGAGACAGGAGAGAGATATCCCCAGTTCACCGGCCTGACACTCAGCTCAGCGGGAATTTACAGAAAAGGTGGAACCCATTATGATCCGCAAAGAGGAAAAAACTGCCGTCATCGAGGCAAACCGCACCCATGAGAACGACACCGGCTCTCCCGAGGTCCAGATCGCCATTCTCACCACCCGGATTCAGCAGCTCACCGAGCACCTGAAGGTGCACACCCACGACAACCACTCCCGCCGTGGCCTGCTGAAAATGGTCGGTAAGCGCCG
>JAJQHP010000241.1 GCA_021199695.1 Clostridiales bacterium | reverse complement strand
CAGCACGGGGCCCTGGGGGCCTGTATGTCCGGCAGCGGCCCCACCGTCTTTGGCATCTTCCGCGCCGAGGCGGACGCAAACAGCGCCGCGGCGGAGCTGGGAGAGAGCTGGCGGGACACCTTTGTGACCAGACCGGTATAAACAGAAAAAACACCGTCTAAACTGGAGAAAACAGAACAGATTTCTCTGGATGGACGGTGTTTTGTATGAAAAAACGAAATAATGTGCCCCATCGCTGGGGCGGGGCACTGATGGCGGCCGTGGCTTTGCTCCTGCTGGCCCTGTCTCTGGGAGGCGTGGAGCAGCAGTCCCTGGCCGGTCAGGTCTTGCGTCTCCATGTGCTGGCCAATTCGGACAGCGAGGAGGACCAGGCGCTAAAGCTCCGGGTGCGGGACGCGGTTCTGGCCTGCGCCCAGCCGCTGCTGGAGGATGTGACCTCCCCACAGGAGGCGGAGGCGGCCCTCTCCGATGCCCTGAACACCCTGGAGCAGACGGGAGAGCAGACCGTCCGGGCGGCGGGGTACGACTACACAGTCACTGCTATCCTGGAGACGGACTGGTTCCCTACCCGAACCTACGATGATTTCTCCCTCCCGGCGGGGTATTACCCCACCCTCCGGGTGGTGATCGGTGGGGGAGAAGGGCACAACTGGTGGTGCGTGGTCTATCCGCCCCTCTGCTCGGCAGGGGTGGAGGAGGTGGCGGAGACCTCCCTGGACCTGACGGAGGACCAGATCGCTCTCATCACCCAGGAGGACGGAGCATACGAGTTCCGGTTCCGGTGCGCGGAGTGGTTCGGACAGGTGCAGCGCTGGCTGGAACGATTTTCAGATGAATAATGTTGTGACGAAAGGAGAGCGAAGCAATATGAGCGCAACGGTCTATTTTTCCCGGACGATCACCCCGGAGACGGTGGCGAAGCTGTACGACCGCCTGGGGGTGGAGCTGACCGGCAAGGTCGCCGTCAAGCTCCATTCCGGCGAGGAGGGCAACCAGAACTTCCTGGGTCCGGAGTTCTGGCGGCCCATGATCGAGCAGGTGAACGGGACGGTGGTGGAGTGCAATACCGCCTATGAGGGAGCCCGGAACACCACCCAAAAGCACCTGCGCCTGCTGAATAAGCACGGCTGGAGCCGGTATTTCACGGTGGACCTGCTGGACGCCGAGGGGCCGGACATGGTGCTGGAGAACCCGGAAGGCAAAATCATCCAGAAGGATTATGTGGGCAAGGACCTGGCCAATTACGACTCCATGCTGGTGCTCTCCCACTTTAAGGGACACCCCATGGGCGGCTACGGCGGAGCGCTGAAGCAGCTCTCCATCGGCTGCGCCTCCAGCTTCGGCAAGGCCTATATCCACGGGGCAGGAGTGCCGGCGGACATCTGGACCGCCGACCACGACCGGTTCCTGGAGTCCATGGCGGACGCCGCCTCTATGGTGCACTGTCACTTCCAGGGCCAGGTGGCCTATATCAACGTCATGAAGAATATGTCGGTGGACTGCGACTGCTGCGCCGTGGCGGAGGACCCCTGCATGAAGGACATCGGCATCCTGGCCTCCACCGACCCCATCGCCATCGACCAGGCCTGCATCGACCTGGTGCTCCAATCCGACGACCCGGGCAGGGACCATCTGCTGGAGCGCATCAACTCCCGCAACGGCGTCCACACCATCGAGGCCGCCGAAGCCCTGGGCTTTGGCACAAGGGAATATGAGCTGATCGAGGAATAACCGGAAAATCCCATCACAACGCCGCCTGCTTTCCGATGAGAGCAGGCGGCGTTGTCGCTGTCTATTTGCGGACGAGATGAAACAGCCGGAGAGGGTGGACGTCCATCATCCACAGGGCGGTGAAGTAGAGAAACAGCCCAACCCCGGAGCAGGCGGTCAGGCTGACAAGTACGGGACAGTCCGCCAGCGTCCGGTAGAGTAGCCGCACACACAGCCCCGCCAGCAGCGCTCCCAGAGCGGGGGCGGAGAAGGACTGGAACAGGTTCAGCTGCAGTCCGGTGTGCCGGACGATGAGCCCCAGCCGGAGAGCCACCCCCAGGAGGGAGGACAGCATCAGCCCAAAGAGAAAGCCTGTCAGACCGGTCCCCAGACAGGTACACAGCAGCTGTATCCCTCCGCAGCCCAGGCTGACGGCGGCGGACTGGCTCTGACGGCCAATGCCATTGAGAACGGAGGCCAGGACGGACTCATAGCTGTTCAAAACCACTCCCACGGACAGGGGGAGAATGTACCCGCCTACCCCCTCATTTTGAAAAAGCAGCCGCCCCAGATCCGGCCCCAGCGTCACCATCAGGGCAGTGACCGGGAGGACGATGACGGAGGCCGCCAGAATGGCCTTGGAGATCTTCTCCCGGCACTCCCGGCCCCGGTGCATGGCCTGGCACTGGCTGAGCCGGGGGACGATGGCCAGGGACAGGGCGCTGATAAAGGCGGAGGGGAGGTTGAGCATGGGGACGGTCATGCCAAAGACCACGCCGAACTCCTCCATGGCGGCGGCCTGGGTCAGTCCGGCGGCTGCCAGCTTCCGGGGGATGAGGACGGAGTTGGCCGAGGCCATGAGATTGCCCAGCAGGGCGGTCAGACCCACCGGCACCGCCACCCGCACCATCTCCCGGCCCAGGCCGGGGGCGGGACGTCCGGAGCGGGCCTGCACCGGGAGGCGGCGCTCCCGCCTCCGGCGGAGGACGGTCAGGGTGGAGGAGGAGAACACCTCGCTGACCAGCATCCCCAGGACGATGAGGGCCACGGCGACGGCGGGGTCCTCCGGGAGCAGGCACCACACCAAACCCAGCACGGCGGCGGTGCGGACGAACTGCTCCCCCAGCTCCACCGCCGCCGGGAGGCGGACCTCCCCGATGCCGTAGAAATGGTGCTTGGTGAGATTCTCCACCCCGGTGAGTAGCAGGACGGGGAGCAGGAGGACCAGCCCCAGCCGGGTGCGGCTGTCCCCCAGGAGCAAGCCGGAGATTTGACCGCTGAACAGGAGGGTGACGGCGGCCAGGGGCAGCCACAGGGCCACCAGCCCCCGCAGCCCCAGCCACAAAAGCTGCCGGACGGAGGGCCGGTCCTCCAGCGCCTCATAGTGGGCGGAGAGGGAGGACACCGCCACCGTCAGGCCGGTGACGGCGATGGAGAGGAAGATGGAGTAGACGGGCATAATGAGCTGATACAGCCCCATGACCTCCGCCCCCACCAGCCGGGAGAGGACCACCCGGTAGAGAAAGGACAAAAGCTGGGCCACCAGCCCCACCGCCGTCAGCATCATGGTGGAGCGGGTGAGGGACGCCGAACGGTCTGCCACAGTGACACCTCCCGGAAGAAAGCTTCTGAGAGCACTGTATGCGGCTGGAGGGAAAATGAGAAGCGACAAAAAGAGGTGCGGCCGCACGTGGCGGCGCACCTCCTGGTGGGGATTTTGAAGGGACGGGTCAAAACAGACCCTTGTTATATTTAAACTGTCCGTATAGCATGACGACCAGGCCGACGGGGATGCCGACCAGGGCGATGATTTCCACAATAGAGTCCTGCATCAAAAGCTCCAGCACACCGGTCACCAGTGCAGAGCCGCCTATGATGCACGTTCCGATGCCAATCCATTTACCATATTTGGGGACGTCCTCATCTGACACTCTGGCCCTGTTGTACCAGTGAACAGACGAAATATTGCCCCTGCAATTCAGAATACCCAACACGAGCAGAATGACGCCAATGACAACAAAAACGGTACATTTGTCCATCGCAGATACCTCCGTTCAGGCTTCGTATGTTGATTTACTGCACAGAAAAGGCTCATCGCTGCTGTTTCGCCCTGCCCCGCCCGAGCAGACTGCCGATACCCAGCCCCAGGGCGGAGATCAGCCCGCCGGCCAGCAGCATCCCTGGTTCCGGGGCGGTGAGCCGGGCGAAGGAGTTGGCGATCATGTAGGCAAGGCCGAATGTGGCATACTCCGCCAGCAGATACATCAGCCCAAAGATGAGGACGGCCCACCATTTGCCCCTGCTCCAGAGATTATTTTTGCCGATCAGCAGGGAGACGACAAAGGTGGCGACCGGCAGCACGACCCACAGGAATACCAGGCTGAACCCCATGGCGTCCGAACCGTTGGTAAAACACCAGAACACCAACAGGGCGAACGCCCAGATGCCCAGGTAGACGGCGCTCAAAATGACCTCAGGCCGTCTGCGACTGCCCGTGTCGGTGATGTCTTTCAAGGATTCCGTGGAATAGAGTCCTTCTTCCCTTTCACTCATTTGTTTGCCCTCTGTCTCACACCCTGGGCAGCTCCAACAGGGCCGCCCCCACGATACCGGCGTCGTTGCCCAGTTGGGCCTTGACAAGACGGGTTTTCCCCACCCCCTGGCGGGCGTGGGTGCGCTCGTCCAACAGGCGCTGGAGGGGAAGGAGCAGGTCCTCCTCCCGCTCGTTGGCCACCCCGCCCCCCAGACAGATCATGTCCGGAGAGAAGATGTTGACAGCGTTGGCCAGGCCGTCGGCCAGGTCGGAGAGATACTGGGCGGTGAGTCGGCTGGCGGTCTCGTCTCCCTGGCGCATGGCGATAAAGGCGGTCTTGCCGCTGACCCTGGTGAGGTCCCAGTTGCACAGGGGCCACATGCTGCTCTCCGGGTGGAGGTTCATCACCTCCCGGGTCTGGCGCTTCAGGGCGGTGGCGGAGGAATACTGCTCCCAGCAGCCCCGGCGGCCACAGGGACAGGGATACCCCTCGGCCCGAATGACCATGTGGCCCATCTCGGTACCCTGGAGGTGTATCCCGTTGCCCGTCCGCTGGAGATAGCTGCCGCCGACGCCGGTGCCCAGAGTGAACATCATGAAGAAGTCGCTCTCCCGGCCGCACCCGGCGACCCCCTCCCCCAGGACGGCGCAGCAGGCGTCGTTTTCCAGGTAGACCGGCACGTCCCAGAGAGCCTGGAACAGCGCCCGGACGGGGGTCTGGTCAAAGGGGGCGTTGGCCGCCTTGACGGCGAAGCCGGTCAGATCGTCCACCATGCCGGGGATGCCGATGCCCACCGAGGATACCTCCTCCTGGGAGACGCCCGCACCCTGGAGGGCCTCTCCGGAGATGCGGACCAGGGCGGCCACCGTCTCCTCCGGGGTGGGACAGCTGGCGGCCCGGACCCTGGCCCGGGACAAAATGCGGTTCTGGCCGTCCACCACGCCGGCCACCAGGTTTGTGCCTCCTACGTCGATGCCAATGCGTACCATGAAGAACCCTCCCTCTTTGTTGCTGAGGTGATTTACGGCATTACCGCATAAATCGGCAAGAGCGGCTGGCGAGAAATTTTGCGCCAGAAAAAGGTGCAAAAGCGCAGTAATACTTTGTGTATTTCAAGCTTTTGCTAACGCATTTCTGGCGGAAAATAGCCGCCAGACGCCGCAGACGCATTTGTGCGGTAATGCCTTACAGTTCTGTCTGACGTTCTGCGATTTGCTCGTCGAAATGCCGGTTGATCTGGTCGGTAAACTCCTGGGCGGCGTTGTAGCCCATCTTTTTGTGTCGGTTGTTCATGGCGGCCACCTCGATGATGATGGCCAGGTTTCGTCCGGGCTTCACCGGGATGGTGAGGGTGGGCAGCTCCACGTCCAGGATGGAGGTGTACATATTCTCCAGCCCCAGCCGGTCATAGAGCATCCCCTCCTTCCACTGCTCCAGGTTGATGATGAGGTTGATCTCCTGGCTGTCCTTGACGGCGGCCATACCGAACAGGCGGCGGACGTCGATGACGCCGATGCCCCGCAGCTCCACATAGTACCGGATCAGCTCCGGGGCCATGCCGATGAGGGAGTTGGGTCCAACCCGGTGGATTTCCACGGCGTCGTCGGCGATGAGCCGGTGGCCCCGCTTGATGAGCTCCACGGCGGTCTCGCTCTTGCCCACGCCGCTCTCCCCCAGCAGCAGTACCCCTTCGCCGTAGATCTCCACCAGGACCCCGTGGCGGGTGATCTGGGGGGAGAGGGAACGGTTGAGGGAGGTGATGAGCAGATTCTGAATGGCGGCGGTGTCCTGGCTGGTGCGCAGCAGCGTCCGGTCGTATTTTTCCGCCGCCGCCAGACATTCGGGAAAGACCTCCAGATTCCGGGCGATGATGACGGCGGGCAGAGGCCGGGAGAACAGATCGTCGAACCGCTGCTGCCGCTCCTCCGGGGAGAGCTTGGTGAGATAGGTCCACTCCACCATGCCCAGCAGCTGGATGCGCGTGGTGTCAAAATAGTCGTAAAAGCCCACCAGCTGAAGCCCGGGACGGTTGATGCTGGCCTTGACGATATGAATTTTTTCGTAGCCCTCGCAGCCGTGAAGCACCTCCAGGTTGAATTCCCTGATAATGGCCCCAAGCTCTACGAAATGGCCTCCGTACATAGGCGACGACCTCCTGCAATCTTTTGTGATGACTTTAGTATAACGGTTTTTGGAGCGATTGGCAACGGTTTCTTGCAGATGAGAAGAGGGAAAAAGGAGGATGGGCGGAGAAATTGCCTAAAATCAGAAAAATGCAAAATAGGGGTTGATTTTCCCGGACAGCTCTGATAAAATAATCAATGCTGTTTTCAGAGATTTTTCAAGCGAGGAGGTTTGCATAATGGCTAAATGCGACTTTTGCGGCAAGGGCGTAACCTTCGGCATTCAGGTTTCCCACTCCCACCGTCGTTCCAATCGCCCCTGGAAGCCGAACGTGAAGCGCGTCAAGGCGATCGTGAATGGCACCCCCACTCACGTCTACGTCTGCACAAGATGCCTCCGTTCCGGTAAAGTTGAGCGCGCCTGATGGCGTGCGGATGAAGCCCCTCTGCTCGGGAAAAGCAGAGGGGCTTATTTTGTGAAAGCGACCGGTTACGCTCCTAAAACGACAGATTACGCAAAAAAGGATAGGGAGAAACGGCATTTGTGTTATGCTGAACGTGCAGCCGCCGGTGTGTTCAGTCGGAGGGCATCCGGCAGCGCTGCAAAGCTGGTTCTCCTCCGTTGCTTCCCTAAGCGGTCTGGAACAGGCTGAGAAGAGGCGCCCCGTCTGTGGGCGTCTCTTTTTAGTTTGTGTTCCTGCAATAGACGGCCAGCAGTTCCCGCATCTCCCGGCGGGAGAGGGGATTGTTCAGGCCGATGATGTCCGCCTGCCCCTCCCAGTCTCTCAGGTGAGAGACCAGCTCCGCCGGGCAGAGCACCAGATCGTATGCCCCGGCGGTCTTTGCCCCCTGGCAAATGGAGCCGTGATCCAGCCGGGCCAACTCCAGCCCCAGCTCGGCGGCGACCCTCCGCAGCACCGATTCCATCATCAGACTGACTCCCGCCCCGTTGGGACAGCAGACCAGCACCCGCAGACCGGACATGGCGACGCCTCCTTCCTTTATCAAAGCTCTTTTTGCTATTATACTCCCTGCCCCGGGTTGAAACAAGGGGATGCATGACCACAATTTTCCGCCGATGGGAAAACCCTCCAGCATAAGAGACCTCCTTCGGCGGAAACTAGGGAAAAGGGAGGGAACAGCGATGAAAAGACACGTTTTGACGGCCCTGCTGTTGGCCGCTGTATTTACCGGTCTGCTGCCCGGAGCCCGGGCGACGGAGGCGGACGCAGCTGCACCGGTGTCCATTTCGGCCAAGGCCGGTGTGCTGATGGAGCGGGAGACGGGGACCGTTCTCTATGAGGAGAACGCCCACGAGGTCCTGGAGCCCGCCTCGGTGACCAAGGTGATGACCATGCTGCTGGTGGCGGAGGCTGTTGACAGCGGGAGCATCTCCCTGGAGGACACGGTGACGGTCAGCGCCTACGCCGCCGGCATGGGCGGCAGCCAGGTCTATCTGGAGGAGGGGGAGCAGATGACCGTCAGCGAGATGCTCAAGGCGGTGGCGGTGGCCTCCGGCAACGACGCCGCCGTGGCCCTGGCGGAGCATCTTCGGGGCAGCGAGGAGGCCTTTGTGGCGGCCATGAACCAGCGGGCAACGGAGCTGGGCATGGAGGACACCCATTTCTGCAACTGCACCGGTCTCCCCGCCGAGGGACACCTGACCTCCGCCTATGACATCGCCCTCATGTCCCGGGAGCTGCTGAGCCATGAGGTGATCCGGGACTACACCGGCATCTGGATGGATACCCTCCGGGACGGGACGTTCCAGCTGGCCAACACCAACAAGCTGATCTATTACTATGACGGGGCCACCGGGCTGAAAACCGGATTCACCCAGGGGGCGGGCTTCTGTATCTCCGCCAGCGCAGAGCGGGACGGCATGGAGCTCATCGCCGTGGTGCTGGGGTCGGAGACCTCCTCCGACCGGTTCGAGAGCGCCAAGACCCTGCTCAACTACGGCTTCGGCGGCTGGACGATGGCGGACGTGACCGACGGCGTAGCCCTGCCCCCGGTGCCTGTGACCCTGGGGGAGACGGATAGCGTCCAAACAACGGTGGAGGGCGGACGGATGCTCATCGCCAAAAGCGACGCAGGCCGTCTCACCACCGGACTAACGCTGCACGAGACGGCGGAGGCTCCTGTAAAAGCCGGAGATGTACTGGGGACGCTGACCGTCTCCCTGGACGGGCAAGTGATTCAGGAGCTTCCCGTCACGGCGGCGGATTCGGTGGAGCGCAAGACTTTCAGCAGCATTTTCCGGGAGATGGTTGGAGCATTGCTGCCGGAATGAGGGAAATCATGAATTTTCCTGAACGGTGCTTGTGACGGGGGGAAGAATATGTTATAATTTGGCTCACAGACGACACGCCCACCGGATTTCGGGGGGAGTCCTATCAAAAGGAGACGATCCTATGGCAGAGACCCGTCTCGGCTGGAAGAAGCTGAAAAAAAACATTGCAGATACGATCGCGCCGAAGCCTCTGGGCGTAGAGCTGCTCCCCTCGGATGGGGGAAAGCTCCGGATGTCCTGCCGGGGCGGTACGTTCCCGGAGGGAGAGCTGCTGCTGGTCCTCTCCTCGTGGGAGGAGACAGAGCACTGGTATGTCCCCGCCTGGCTGGAGGAAGGGGTGCTGACGGCGGACCTCTCCGGCGTGGAGGCGGTATGGGACCCGGAAAACGGAAAGCCCTTTATCGTCAACCTGGCCAAACGGGAGGAAAAGAAGCTGATCCGCTATCCCCTCCGGGCCAGACGATACCTGGACAGACTCCGGCCGGGATTTCGCTGCGCTTATTTCTTCAATGACCGAAAGCTGTGGAGCGGTCCGGTGGACAGCTTCTGCCGGGAGGGGGAGCAATATGAGGCGGTCCCCCGGTATCTGCGGAAGGGCCAAAATACGGTAGTGGTGGTGCTGACGGTAGTCCACCGGGAGCTGCGCTATTGGGGGCAGTTCCGCTATGGCGTGGAGCAGTTTTCTGTCCGGGACGGACGGCTGCTGCTAAGGGCCAAAAGGCCCAAGGGCGCGCCAAAGCTGGGGGGCTTTTCTCTGTACCGGGCCGACGGCTCTGCCCAGGGACAGAAGTTTTTCCCCGCTCTGGAGCCGCCTGCTGACCGGGAAGGCGAGGCTGTCGAGGACAAAGGGCGAACCGCAGGAGCGGTGGAGCTGTCCGCCCTGCCCATGGACGGAGAGAGTTACGCCCTCTCCGGCGTAATAGTGGAGGACGGGGTGCGGTTTCACGTCCCCCTCTGCATCATCGACCGGTTGGCCCATCAGGCGGCGGAGCTGCTGGCCAATGGGGGACCGCTGGCCCAGGAGGGAGAGATGGGCTGCTATCTCCGGCTGGACAAGCGGGGACAGCCCTATTTCCAGGCGTCGGACCGGCCCCTCACCTGTCAGCCCGGGCCGGAGGGTGCGACCCTCCGGGAGGCGCTGGAGCAGGATCTGCTCCCCGTGGTGGGACACCGGATGATCCGGGATCTGGGGGGACAGGACTGGCAGTGGCGGTTCGAGCTTCCGGAAATCGTCTTAGGGGAGGGGACCGATCTGCTCCTCCGGGCAAAGCGGAAGGGAGAGCAGGTGCTGTGTCCGGTGCAGGTGATCTCCGCCGGACCCCAGGCAAGTCTGCTGATGGCAGATCTGACTCCGGTGGCCCAGTCGGTGCAAAACAGCCGGACGGCCCGGTGGATGCTGTCACTGGCGATCCGCCAGGGAGAGCGGTGGCAGCACGTGTATTTGCGCTGCCCGGAGCGAATGATCCGCAGAAGACTGGATACGGACAGAGAATACTTGAGCTATCTGTTTGCCTTTGGCGCGCCTCTGGGCGAGGTGAGCGCCGGGGAACAGACGGTGGAGGGCCTGATCTGCTGCCCCACTAACGGATATTGTAAGCTGCAGGTGACGGATCGTGCCCGGCGATATGAGGAGCAGATGACCTGCCGGGCAGAGCGCCTTCAGCTCCGGTGGGGGAAGCTTCGATTCACCGTGCGCTGCCCGGAGGGGATACCCGGGGAGTGGACCGGGATTGCCTTCACCCATCGGTACAAGCTGGAGGTAGACCGGAAGATCTATTTCGCCCCGGCCCGCAAAATCGTTCACCGGGACGGCGCCGTCTGGCTGACGGGAGAGGTCGATCTGGCGGATTTCCAGTTCGAGCCGTCCTATTGGGATATCCGGGCGGCGTTCCGGGGGGAGGACGGCCAAAGCTATGAGGTGCGCGTCCGGGATATCAGGGCCGGGAAGAAGAAAAAGGCCAAAAAGAGCGATAAGATCTGGAAAAAAGTAGAGCGCACCCTGTTCTCCGGGGGCTGCCGCAACGGGGAGAACATGACGGTCACGCTGTATGAGACGGCCAAGCAGGGCTTCGCCCTGGCCTGTCAGGAGTACAGTCCCTACAGTGGCCTGGCCTTCCGGCTGAAGGAGCGGCTGGCGCTGATCCTGTTCCGGCTGTTCCGCAAACAGCTGAAGCAGAAGAATATCTATCTGTGCTTTGAAAAATTCTGCTGCATGGCCCAGGACAACGGCTTCTATTTCTTCCGGCACTGCATGGAAAACGGTCTGGAGGAGAAGATGCACCGGAGCATCTACTATATCATCGACAAAAAACAGCCGGACTATCAGGAACGGCTGCTGCCCTACCGGGACCATGTGATCCAGTTCATGAGCCTGAAGCACATGATCTACATCCTGGCCTCCCGGCTGCTGATCTCCTGCGACGCCAAGCCCCACTCCTATGCCTGGGGAGCCAAGGAGAGCATTATCCTGCCCCGCATCATCAACACAAAGAAGCTGGTGTTCCTCCAGCACGGCGTGATCGCCCTGAAGCGGGTGGGCGTATACGGAGCCAAGACCAACAATGCGGTGGATCTGTTCGTCACCTCCAACCAGCGGGAGCATGATATCATCGTCAACGAGCTGGGCTACGCCCCGGGGAACGTGATCATCACCGGCCTGGCCCGGTGGGATGTATTAAAGGATAAGGGCCTGGAGGAACGGCACATCCTGGTCATGCCCACCTGGCGCAACTGGCTGGAATATGTGCCGGACCTGGTATTTGAGGCCAGCGACTACTACCGGAATTATATGTCCCTGCTCAACGATCCCCGGCTGGCAGACCTGCTGGAGCGGCAGGACCTGTACCTGGATTTCTATATCCACCCCAAGTTCCGGGACTATATCCATGACTTCTCCATCCAGGAGGGCGGCCGGGTGCGGCTGATTCCCTTTGGCGAGGAGCCGCTGAACCAGCTGATGATGGGCTGCAAGATGCTGGTGACCGACTACTCCAGCGTCTGCTGGGATGTGTACTACCAGGGCAAGCCGGTGCTGTTCTATCAGTTCGACGTGGACAAGTACAACGAGACCACCGGGGCCTATATCGACCTGGAGACCGAGCTCTTCGGAGAACGGGTGATGACGCCCGAGGAGCTGCTGGCCAAGCTGGAGGAGTATGCCGAAAACGACTTCCGCCTCCCGGAGGTCTACGCGGAGATGCGGCCCCGGATGTACTCCTATATCGACCAGAACAACAGCCAGCGCATCTGCGAGGAGATCATGAAACGACATTGGTAACGGTCGGCGTTCTGTAGCCGGCAGTGAGCGGCCAGCGTCCGGCATAAGCCGGGCGCTGGCCGGCCTTTCGATCAAAAAAGAAGAAAAAACAGGCAAAAAGTGCTTGACATCCGCCGGGGTATCCGGTACAATAACCCATGGTGCGCTCCGGCGCACTGTGCGATGATGCAGGAGATTGCGGGAGGATTCCCGGTAACTTCTGCGGAGTATGTCCGGGCTGGATCTGGGCGGCTGTGATGAACCACGATGCGATCAGGGGTGTAGATCGCCTCGCATAGTGGATGCGGCCGACGGTTTTCGTCGGCTTTCCTTATGACGTGGAATGATACACACGGCACGGCGGTTGATTTCAGCCAAGCAAAGCGATCCAAATAAAACCGGCTCATGTACAACAAGTACGAAACCCAAGGAGGAAAACACCATGGCAAACCAAACCATCCGCGTCCGTCTGAAGGCCTATGACCATCAGCTCATCGACCAGAGCGCTGAGACCATCGTCCAGACCGCCAAGCGCAACGGCGCCACCGTCTCCGGCCCCATCCCCCTGCCCACCAAAAAGGAGATCGTCACCATCCTGCGTGCGACTCACAAGTACAAGGACAGCCGGGAGCAGTTCGAGCGGCGCACCCACAAGCGTCTGATCGACATCCAGAACCCCACCCCCAAGACGGTGGAGGCCCTGATGAACCTTCAACTCCCCGCAGGCGTGGAGATCGAGATCAAGCTGTAAAGGAACGGCCTGACATCTCACCCATATTCCTTTGTTAGCACCCATTCTCCGCCTGCTTAGCCGTGAGCGGAGGGGTCATGTTGATGCAGCGCTGCCAGTCCAATGGGCATCTGCCTCAACCAATAACCTGAATAAGGAGGAAATTCCGAAATGGAAAAAAAGGCGATCCTCGGCAAAAAGGTCGGTATGACCCAGATCTTTGACGAAGCCGGCAAGGTGATCCCCGTCACCGTCATCGAGGCGGGGCCCTGCACCGTGGTTCAGAAAAAGACCGCCGAGAAGGACGGCTATGAGGCCGTCCAGCTGGGCTTCCAGCCCACCACCGAGAAGCATCTGACCAAGGGCCAGAAGGGCCACCTGGCCAAGGCCGGTGTGAGCGAGATGCTCCGCGTTCTGAAGGAAGTCGATGTGGACAGCTACGACCAGCTCAGCGTAGGCGACGTGCTCAAGGCCGATGTCTTCACCGTTGGCGACAAGGTGGACGCTGTGGGCATCAGCAAGGGCAAGGGCTACGCCGGCGTCATCAAGCGCCACGGCGCCCAGCGCACCCCCATGAGCCACGGCGGCGGCCCCGTCCATCGTCATGCCGGCTCCATGGGCTCCACCTCGACCCCCAGCCGTATCCGCAAGGGTAAGATCGGCGCCGGTCAGATGGGCAACGAGCAGGTCACCATCCAGAACCTGGAGATCGTCCAGGTGGACCCTGAGATCAATCTGCTGGCTGTCAAGGGCGCGATTCCCGGCCCCAAGGGCGGCGTTGTGGTCATCAAG
>JAJQHP010000079.1 GCA_021199695.1 Clostridiales bacterium | reverse complement strand
CATCCGTCCGTCCATCGCCCGGGTGGTGATGCAGTCAATTCCAAGCCGCTCCGCCCCCTCCCGGATACGAGTGAGCTTCTTAGGCTGGAGGTCGCAGGAGAGGATGGAGCCACGGTTTTTCATCTCCATCGCCGTCTGGAAGCTCTTGCCTCCGGGGGCGGCGCAGGCGTCCAGCACGGACATACCGGGCCGAGGTCCGGCGGCCAATACCGCCAGACGAGCGGCGGCGTCCTGCACCTGGAACAGGCCCTCCCGGAAGCTGGGCAGATGGCTCAGATCTCCCGTCTCGGACAGCTGATAGCAGCCCGGCAGGAAGGGATGGGCCTCCACTGTGACCCCCTCCCCTTCCCGGCGGCGTACCAGCGCCGCTCCGTCCGTTTTCAGGGTGTTGACCTGAATAACCGTGGCCGGCTGGCTGTTATCCGCCTGAAGCAGCGCCTCCAGGGTATCCTCCGGGACCTCATTCCGTAACAGGTCCACCAGCCATTGGGGATGGCTGTAGCGGACAGAGAGGGATTCCGGCGCAGGTATCGTATTCTTTTGCCGCAGGAAGGACCGGAGAACGCCGTTGACCAGACCGGGGGAACGGGGATTTTTGCTCCGGGTCCGGGCCAGCTTGACGCTCTCGTCCACGGCGGCGTGGGCGGGGACCCGGTCCAGAAAGGCCAGCTGGTACAGCCCCAGCTCCAGGATCAGCCGGATCGGCAGCTCCAGCCGCTCCACGGGGACACGGCAGAGTTGCTCCAGCCAATAGAGGAGCAGCAGCTGATTCTGCTGCACGCCGTAGCACATACGCCTGGTCAGGGCGGCGTCCCGGCCGGAGAGCCCGGCCCGGCGAATGGACGCAGACAGCTCGCTGTCCGACCAGGCGCGGCGCTTTTCGCAGGCGATCAATACCTCCAGCGCCGCCGTCCGGGCGGGTGAGACAGTGATTTTTTCCTCCATATCAGTGAAGCAGCGTGTAGGCGAACATCTCCCAGCGCAGCCGGGAGCCCACCTCCAGCCCCTCCGGCAGCAGCGCCAGAGCCACCTGGTTCAGCCGGTCGGAGGGTGCGTCTGTCCGGCGGAGCATGGCGTAATCGCCGGTGATTTGAGCTACCACATATTCCTTGGGAGACATATCCATGGTGATTTACCTCGCTCTGTTTTGTCTCTGTTATGTCAAAGGGTGGCCCCGGAGATAGTCGGCGGCCTGCATCCGCTTTTTGCCGGGGGCCTGGACCTCTGTAATGCGTAATACGCCGCCGTCGCCGCAGGCCATCAGGATGCCCCGGTCATCTGTTCCCAGCAGCGTCCCGCCGGGCTTACCGGTCTTTTCGCCGGTGACCTGGGTGGCGAACACCTTGAAGGTCTGACCGCCAACCTGGGCCGTGGTAGCAGGCCAGGGGACCAGCCCCCGGACCTGGTCATGAATCGCCCGGGCGCTGTGGCTCCAGTCGATGGGGGAAAGGGCCCGGCTGAGCATGGAGGCATAGGTCGCCAGGGAGTCGTCCTGGGGCGTCCGGCAGACGGTCCCGGCAGCAATTTTGTCCACCGTCTCGCTGAGCAAGTCGGCCCCCATCTCCGCCAGCCGGTCATGGAGGGTCTCCACCGTCTCGTCCGGGTCGATGGGGGTGGACGCCTGGGCCAGAATGTCCCCGGAATCCAGTGCCTCGGCAATGTCCATAATGGTCACGCCTGTCTCCCGCTCCCCGTTGATGACCGCCCAGTTGATGGGCGCGGCGCCCCGATACCTGGGGAGCAGAGATGAGTGGACATTGATGCAGCCCAGAGGGGGCAGCTCGAAGAAGGGACGGGGCAATATTTTGCCGTAGGCCGCCACCACCATCAGCTCCGGCCGGAACGCCGCCAGCGTCTCCAGCGCCCCCTCCTCCCGGAGTGACTGGGGCTGGGCAACGGGGATGCCGTGGGCCAGAGCCGCCTCTTTTACCGGGGAAAAGGTCAGCTTCATGCCCCGGTTTTTGGGCTTGTCCGGCTGAGTGTAGACGGCGGCGATCTCATGGCCGTCAGCAATGAGCCGTTTCAGGGAGGGGACTGCAAACTCCGGCGTCCCCATAAAGACGATACGCATCACTCCGCCTCGCTTTCGGCGGCCTCCATCTCGTCCAGCTCCTCGGTGGAGTAGGTCCGGTCGCACAGCTCGTCAAACAGATGCCCGTCCAGATGGGCCAGCTCATGGCAGAAGCACCGGGCGGTGAGGCCCTGGTCCTCCACCTCGAACCAGTCCCCGTTCCGGTCCTGGGCCCTGACCCGGACCACCATGGGACGGGTGACGTAGCCGTACCGCCCCGGCAGGGAGAGGCAGCCCTCCAGCTCGGTCTGCTCTCCGGAAGATGCGACGATGACAGGGTTGATCAGCTCATGGATGTGCTCCTCCTCGTTCATGACCACAACGACTCGGCGGAGGATACCCACCTGGGGAGCGGCCAGGCCCACGCCGTTGGAGTCGATCAGAGTCTCTTTCATATCGTCCAGCAGACGGTGGAGCTTCCAATCAAATCTGGTGACAGGATGGCTGACCTTGTTCAGGACAGGGTCTCCCTTTTGGACAATTTCTCGAATCATTGTTCTTTCCTCCCATTTTTATCCATCCATAGGATTGACGTCCGCAAAGACGGCCAACCCCCGGTTTTGTTTATCCTCTGACGCCGCACGCAGCAGCTGAGAGATCATCTGTCGCATGGAGCGGTCATTGCGTCCGGTGACAGTGAGGCGGTAGCGATACCGGCCGTTCACTCTGACCACGTTGGCCGGGGCAGGGCCCAGCACGGAAAAGGGCGTACGCTCCATCATCGGGCTTCCCTGCCAGGCCACGAGTCCTTCCCGGAGCCGCATGCTGCTCCGCAGGACGGCTCCCTCCTCCGGTCCGGTGACGGTCAGGACAATCAGGTCCCGAAAAGGGGGCAGCTGCCGCACAGACCGGAGATGGATCTCCTCGGCGTAAAAGCCGTCATAGTCCTGCCGTGCAGCGGCGTTGATGACGCTGTCCTGGGGATGAAAGGTCTGGATCACCGCTCTCCCCTCCCGCAGGCCACGTCCGGCCCGGCCCACTACCTGGGTGAGCAGGGAGAATGTGCGCTCCCCTGCCCGGAAATCGTCCATGTGGAGGGTCATATCCGCGTCGATCACCCCAACCAGGGTCACATTTTCAAAGTCCAGGCCCTTGGCCACCATCTGGGTGCCGATGAGAATGGGGATTTTCTCCCGTTCAAACTGTTGCAGCAGCTGCCGGTGGGTGTGGGCAGCGGAGACGGTATCAGCGTCCAGCCGCAGAACGGGAGTGCCCGGGAACTGCTCCGCCAGGTCCTCCTCCAGCCGCTGGGTGCCGTAGCCCACAAAGACCAGCGGTCCGCCGCAGACCGGACAGCGGCTGGGCAGCGGCTCGCTGTGGCCGCAATAGTGGCACATCAGCCGTCCGTTGGCCTTGTGATAGGTCAGGTGGACGGAGCAGCGGCTGCACTTGGGGACCTCGCCGCACTCAGCGCAGATGACCATTCGACTGGCCCCCCGGCGATTGAGCAGCAAAATCGACTGCTCTCCCCGGCGGAGATTTTCCGCCAGCTCATCCCGCAGTATGCCGCCGATGGAGGAGTCGTTTCCCTGTCGCAGGTCCTCACGGGTGTCGGATAGGATCACCCGGGGCAGATCCCGGCCATTGTACCGCTGGTTGAGCCGGAACAGGTGGTATTTTCCCGTCTGGGCAAGGTACATACTCTCCACTGACGGGGTGGCAGAGCCCAGCAGCAGCAGGGCATTCTGCTGGGTGCAGCGGAACTTTGCCACCTCCGCCGCATGATACCGGGGTAGGTTTTCCGATTTGTAGCTGGCTTCCTGCTCCTCGTCCAGGATAATAAGGCCAATGTTTTGCAAGGGGGCAAAAACTGCCGAGCGGGTCCCGATGACCACGCTGGCCTCTCCCCTTCTGGCCCGCTTCCACTCGTCATATCGCTCCCCGGCAGAGAGGGAGCTGTGCAGCACCGCCACCCGGTCCCCAAATTGGGCAATGAACTGGCGCATCATCTGGGGGGTCAGGCCGATCTCCGGCACCAGCACCAGGGCGGTGCGCCCCATCTGTAATGCCCGGTGAATCAGACGGATATAGACCGAGGTCTTTCCTGAGCCGGTGACGCCGTAGAGCAGAGCACAGGCGGGTTTTTCCTGCTCTAACAGGTCAGACAACCCATCATAGGCGTTCTGCTGCTCCTGAGTGAGCTGAGGCGGCTCCTGATGGGGAGCGGAGTCCGATTCCGGCCGGCGAAAGACCTCCCGTTGAAAGAGGGTGACAAGGCCGGATTTTTCCAGCTCCTTCAGAGTGCGGCGGCTGGCACCGGTGAAGTAGGCCACATCCTTGGCAGAGGCGGAGCCCACACTGCACAGCAGCTCTACCACCGCCTTACGGGCCTTGGAGCGACTTTTGGCGACTGCTGTTCTGGCCGCCTCCTGGGAAACAGCCAGAACGGCCACCTCCTCGCTCTTGTCCCCCACGCCCCGCCGAGCGCTGGTCTCCAGGTACAGTACACCGTCCTCCACCAGACGACGCAGCGCCCTGGAGGAATTGGTCTGGCCAAAGGCCTCCCGGAGGGCCTTACGCTGGATGCTGCCTCCCCCGTCGGAGATCAGAGACAACACCCGTTTTTCCGTCTCATTGCAGGGATGTTCCTCCTGCCAGGCGACAGAGTCGATGCCCGGAGTCAGGCAATAGCTGTCCTGGAGATCGTAATAAAGACCGGCGGGGAGCATGGCCTTGACGGCATCGTAGACGGTGCAAAAATACCGCTCCCGCATCCAGAGGGCCAGACGGATGCCTTCGGCGTCTATCACCGGCTTCTCGTCCAGGATGGCGCCGAGCCATTTCAGGCGGGGAGCGGGAGGCTCTTGCAGCAGATCGAGGACCAGCCCCTCAGAACGACGGTTGCCCTTTCCGAAGGGGACGATGACCCGCATGCCGGGCCGCAGCGTCTGGGAAAAGCCGTCCGGGACGAGATAGGTATAGGGCTTGTCGATGGCATAGGTGGCCGAGGCCACCGCCACCTTGCAGCACAGTACCGGTTCCAAGACGCTCACCCCCATTCCGGCACAAAACATGACGCAAGGCAAGGGGCGTCAGAGGCCCATTGTCCCCGACGCCTCTTGCCCTGCAGATCGGTTTCCAGGTTGGCAGCTCACGCCTCACCCGACTCCTGCTGTACGACAGGACGATGAATCTGGCCCGCCCGGGCCTCGTTGAGTGCGATGGTCACCGGCTTTTCCGTCAGCGGATCATCTGCAGTCTCCGCAACTGCGATCTCCCGCGCCCGGTGGGCCACCAGGTTGACCAGCTCGTACCGGCTGTTGATGTCGTTCTTCATCAGCTCGTTCATGGGATAAAGAATCATAATACAATATCCTCCTTGATCATATCCAGCCGGGCGGACACCCGGCAATCCTGTGCCTTGAGAATGGACAGTACCTCGTCAGCGGCCTGGGGCACCTTATCGTTGACCACCAGGAAGTCGTAGAGGGGGATCTCCTGGTATTCCTCCCTGGCCCGCTGGAGCCGACCCTGGATGACCTCCTCGCTCTCGCTCTGTCGGCCGTGGAGCCGACGGGAGAGTTCGCCAAAGGAGGGCGGGATGACGAAAATTAGGGTAGCCTCCGGGCAGAGATGCCGCACCTGGGCGCCCCCCTGGACCTCGATGTCCAACAATACGTCATGACCCGACTGGACCAACGCCTCCACATCCGCCCGGGAGGTGCCGTAATACTGGCCCTGATAGCAGGCATATTCCAGAAATTCCCCCGCCTCGATCATGCGGGAGAAAACCTCCAGGTCCACGAAATGATAGTGGACATGGTTTTCCTCCCCGCTCCGGGGCTTGCGGGTGGTGTAGGAGATAGAGAAGGTGAGGCTTTGCCGCTGGTTGCGTACCTCGGAGATGACCGTGCTTTTACCCACACCGGAGGGGCCGGAGATGACGACGATCTGCCCCTTTTTAGCTCTGGTATTCATCCGCAGCCTCCTTGTCGTTCTCTCGTCCTTCGACCCGGACCGCGATGACCTCCGGGGTCAAAGCGGACAGGATCACATGACCTGTGTCGGCGATCAATACCGACCTGGTCTTCCGTCCATAGGAGGCGTCGATGAGAACGCCCCGTTCCCGGGCCTCCTGGACGATACGTTTGATGGGTGCTGAGTCTGGGCTGACGATGGCGATAATACGGTCGCCGGCGACCATATTGCCATAGCCGATGTTCAGCAACAGCATCCTGCCGCCTCCTTTGCAAGCTGTTATTCCACGTTCTGGACCTGCTCCCGGAGCTTTTCCAGCTCCGCCTTCATGTCCACCACAATGGTAGACAACTGCAGATCGTTGCACTTGGAGCCTGTGGTGTTGGTTTCCCGGTTCATCTCCTGGATGAGGAAGTCCAGCTTCCGGCCGATGACGCCGCCCTGACGGACCATGTCCCGGAACTGGTTGATGTGGCTGTGAAGACGGACCGTCTCCTCCGCCACAGCTACTTTGTCGGCAAAAATCGCCGCCTCGGTGAGGATGCGGGCCTCGTCAATTTGGCGGTCCTCCAGCACCTCCCGGAGCTTGGCGGTCAGGCGCTCCCGATAGGCGGCCACCGTCTCCGGGGAGCGGACCTCCACCTGGCAGGTATAGTCCTCCAGGGTATCCAGCCGTCCCAGCAGGTCCTCCGCCAGCTTTTCGCCCTCCCGGGCGCGCATGGCGTTGAAGTCGGTCAGTGCCATCCGGGTGACCTGACGAATGTCCTCGGTGAGCTGCTCCAGATTTTCGGGTGCTCTCTCCACCCGGAACACATCGGGAAACCGGGAGAGCAGGGACACGGAGACATCGTCCCGGAGGCCAAAGGTCTCCCCCATCTCCCGGAGCGCCCTGAGGTATCCGGCAGCCACAGCTGGTTCAGGGTGACGGAGACGGCGTCCGAACCGGAGGCGTCTACCGTGACGTTGACCTCCACCTTTCCTCTGGAGACAGCCGCCTTTACCTCCGACTGGACGGCGTCCTCCGCACAGGCGTAGACCCGGGGCAGCCGGACGCTGCAATCCAAATATCGGTTGTTGACGCTGCGAAGCTCCACCACGATGGCGTGCTGGTGCAGCACAGCTTCTCCCCGGCCATAGCCGGTCATACTGTTCAGCATTGGATGCTTGTCCCCCTTGTTTGCAGGTTCGATCACTTATTATATCAAAATATCCCGATTCTGTAAAGCGATTCCAGCGGGAGAAATCAGCCTCCGGTCTCGTCTGTGGAGGTGGCGGTTTCAGCCTCGGACTCGGTTCCGCTGCTGTCACCGTCCTCTGTTGTCTCCTCTTCGGTCGTCTCCTCCTGGATGATAGTCGTCGTGACGCTGACGTTGTAGCTGCCCAGGATGCCCAGGTCAGAGATGCCGGAAAGCTCCACCGTAGCCGGGACGGAAACCGTCTCTCCGTCCACCAGATCCACGCCGTCCAGATCCACTGTGACCTGGATATCGTCATCGATAAGCAGGTCGAAGTCCTCTGTCTTTCCACGGAGACGAATGTCCACATCCGCTACCTGGTAATCCCATCCCTCTGTCTTGTTTTGCAGGACGATGTTGCTGGTGGAGACGATCCGAATCTCCAGCCCGGTGATGGTGACCTGCACCTTAACTGTGGTGTCACTGCTCATCAGACTCACGCCGTCGGGCATGGCATCCTCGATGCTGAACTCATATTCTCCGGTGGTGGCGATCTGGCCCAGATCGACCTCGCCCACCGTCAGCGTCTCCAGATCGTCCAGATTGATGCTCTGGCCCACAACGGTGACCGTCTCCACCGAATAGGTGCACTCTGCATTCTCAGAGGTCGCTCCGCCGCCGGAAATCAAATCGACGGCGAGGGTCAGCTCTTTGATGCACTGGACATAGTAGGTGACCGAAATAGCGTCTGTCTCCAGAGTCAGGTTATCGCTGGAGACCTCATTTCCATCCTTGTCGCAGAGTACAACGCTCAGCCAGCCCGACCAGGTATCCGTCAGTCCGGTGTCGCTGAGAATCACCTTTGCGTAGCTCACCGAATCGACGACGCTCTCCTCGCCCCGGATCTCCAGCTCTTTTTGCTGGAGGACAAAACTCTCGTCGTCTGAGTAGTAGCCGTCCGCCACAGAGCCGGTGAATTCCGGCGTGATCGTCACGGTTTTGCTGACCATCTGAACCACCGTCACATCCACCGCCGAGGCGCTTCTGGATACGATCGTCACGTCGCTGGAGCTGGAGCTGGTGACAGAGCTGGGCAGGTTGATGTTCAGCTCCAGGGTGTACACCCCCGCTTCGGTAATGGAATTGGTGGAGGCGGTAACAATGATGTTGCTGTTGTTGAGCTGTGTGATAATGCTTCGAGGCCCATTGACCACCACACTGATGGTGGGGGTCTCACCGGAGATGAGCAGCCCCTCCGACCCCAGAGTCTCCTCTCCGATAAAGGTCACGGGGATGCTGTTAATCGTCACCTGCGCATCCGGCTGCTGGGCCAGATCCACATAAAGCCAGCAAACGATGGAGAGCAGGATGGAGAGAAGAATGTAGGAGAGACGGCTGTTCTTGATCTTATTCCACATGATCCTCGTCCTCCTTTTTCCAGATGGAACCAAGGATGGTCCGCAGTGAAGGGATGACGTTCCTTTTGCCCTGTTCTTCTGTCAGCAGTTCGTTGCGCAGCAGTTGCTCCAGCGTCTCTGCGGAGAGATGCCGCTTGAGCATACCGTCGGTGGCTACCGAAATGGACCCGGTCTCCTCTGAACAGATGACCACCACGGCGTCGGTGTGCTCTGTCACGCCCAATCCGGCCCGGTGGCGGGTCCCCAGCTCCTTGCTGATGTTGGTGTTGCCGGACAGGGGCAGCACACAGCCAGCCCCGACGATCCGGCCCTCCCGGACAATGACGGCCCCATCGTGGAGGGGGGCCTTGGGGTAGAAGATATTTTCCAGCAGCTCGCTGGAGATCGCCGCATCCATGGCAGTCCCGGTGTGCAGACAGTCGGTCAGCAAACTGTTGCGCTCAAAGACGGTGAGGGCGCCCACCTTCTTTTTGGACATATCCCGATAGGCGGCCACCGTCTGGACGATGGCGTCCTCCACCACATTGTCCTCTCCCTGGCGACCCAGATAGTGCCGCAGGTTGCCGGTGCCCACCTGGGTGAGAAAGTGACGGATCTCCGGCTGAAAGACGATGATCAACGCCAGAAAGCCCACCTGGACCACGCTGTTGAGCAGGAAGTTTAACACATGGAGATTGAACAGGTCGGACAGCCACAGCAAAACGACCACCAGGGCAACGCCCCGGAAGACCTGACCGGTCTGGGACTTCCGGACCAGTTTGATCGCATAGTAGAAAATGACGGCAATAATGGCCACGTCCAGCAGGTCGGACAGTCCGATGGTCTGTATATACATTCCCAGCTGCTGGAACGGGTTGAGCTGGGAAGAACTCAAAGCGATGGGAGTTATCGTCAACATGGCATTTCCTCCGCGGGATAGAACACGCCTGCCAAACCTGGGCAGGAGCCTATTCATTCACAAAAATAGTATACTCCCAAAGCCCGGGAATGGCAAGCGTATCCACTTCTATTTTTCCAGGCAGCTGCGAAGTACTGCTGCCAGAGCGTCTACCTCCCCCGGTGCAGTAAATGGGGAGATGCTGGCCCGGAGCGTCCCGGTCTCCAAAGTCCCGGCGGTGCGGTGGGCCAGAGGCGCGCAGTGCAGCCCCGCCCGGAGGGCAATGCCACAGGCCGCCAACGCCTCCCCCAACACCTCGCAATCCTGCCCATCTGCCAGAAAAGACAAAACGCCGGTCCGTTGGTCCTGACTCTCCGGCCGAATGACCCGGACGCCCGGAATCAGAGACAGCGCCCCGGCCAATCGGTCCGACAGCCGCCGCTCATGGCAGGCGATGGCGTCGGTTCCCGTTCGGCGGATAAACTGCACCCCTGCCAGCAGGCCGGCGATGCCGGGCAGATTGTGGGTCCCTGCCTCCAGGCGGTCCGGCAGAAAGTCCGGCATCTGCTGATTCAGAGACGCGCTGCCCGTCCCTCCGGTAAGCAGAGGAACGGGTGTCTGTCCGTCTCCGCACACCAGCACTCCCGTCCCCTGAGGGCCGCAGAGGCCCTTGTGTCCCGGCAGTCCCACATAGGCCGCGCCCCACCGCTTGGCGGACACCGGGAGGATGCCGGCGGACTGGCTGGCGTCCACGATCAGAGGCACTCCCCTCTCCCGGCACAGGGCCGCAATGCGGTCTATGGGCAAGATATATCCAAAAACGTTGGATACATGGGTGCAGATGACCGCCCTTGTGTTCTCGTCTGTCTGTCGGGCAAACGCCTCCAGATCACCCGCCCGGTCGAACAGTCCACCGACCGCCACCCGGACCGTCACCTCCGGGATGCTCGCCAGCGTCCGGGTGACGGCGTTGTGTTCATAGCCTGAGATGACCACCGTGTCTCCCGGATGGACGAGAGAGCGGATGGCGATGTTGAGCGCATGGGTGGCATTGGAGGTGAATACCACCTGCTCCGGACTGTCCGCACCCAGGAGCTGGGCCAAGGCCTCCCGGCAGCGGAAGGCGACCTCTGCTGCCCGGGCAGCGGCGGGGTAGCTGCCTCGCCCGGGGCTGGCACATTCACGCAAAGCGGCGGTCACAGCTTTCGCCACCCCGGGAGGCTTTTGCAGGGCTGTGGCGGCACAGTCCAGGTAGATCACAGCTGCACCTCCCGGTAACTGCCGTCCGCTTCGGTAATGAAGATCTGCTTTGGAGACAGCTCCACCCGTTTCAGCACCACCAGAGCCTGGGCCAGACTCCGCTGAGAGATCTTGACGCTGTGGCTGCATCCGGTGGCGGCGATGGCCTTGGGGGAGCGCAAAATGCGGGCGGCGATCCCGGCCCGCTCCAAAGCAGCTGCCGTCCGCTGAGCATAGGTCAGCGAACGGCAGACGATCAGATAATATACCATGCTGAATTCGCTCCTTTTGATACGAGTCTTCGGGAAGGATGTCGTATCACCCCATTGTATGCCAGGGGTTGGAGCGGCGTGAACGGGGTCGTGTCAGCAGGAGCTCAGCCTTCGACACGTTCCAGCAGCGCCACGCTGTGGGCGGCCATGCCCTCGCCGCTGCCGGTGAAGCCCAGATGCTCCTCCGTGGTGGCCTTGATGTTTACCAGGTCGGGGGAGATGCCCAGACGCAGGGCGACATTCTCCCGCATCTGGGGGATATAGGGGGCCAGCTTGGGCTGCTGGGCAATGATGGTGGCGTCCACATTCACCACCCGGTAGCCTTTTTCGCGAATCAGAGCGACGGTGCGCTCCAGCAATATCATGCTGGAGATATCTTTCAGGGCAGGGTCGGGGTCCGGGAAGGCGTGGCCGATGTCCCACAGCCCGGCAGCGCCCAAAAGGGCATCCATAATGGCGTGGGTCACCACGTCGGCGTCGGAGTGTCCCAGCAGTCCCAGCTTCCAGGGGATCTCCACGCCCCCCAAAACCAGGCGACGGCCCTCCACCAGGCGGTGAACATCGTAGCCATGTCCGATTCTCAGTCCGGTCGGCATGACAGAATCGCCTCCCCCAAAATCAGATCGCCGGGCGTGGTGATCTTGATGTTGTTATAGTCCCCTTTCGTCAGGCAAACCTTCATCCCCAGGGCCTCCACAGCGGAGCAGTCGTCGGTCAGGGGCAGCTGCTCCTGGAGGGCCTTTTGCAGCGCCGCCTTGATGAGGTCGGCGTCAAACACCTGAGGGGTCTGAACGGCCCGGAGGTTTTCCCGGGGGACGGTGCGCTCCACCGTCTCCAGACCGTTGACCTCCTTGATGGTGTCCTTCACCGGTACTGCCGGAGCCGCTGCCCCGTTGGAGGCTGCCTCCCGGAACACCTCCTCCAGCACGGCCTGAGTGACCAGGGGTCGGGCGCCGTCGTGGATGCCGATGAGCTGGGCCTGAGGGTTCACACGGCTCATGCCGATCCAGACCGACTCCGCCCGGGTCTCCCCGCCCCGGACGATGCGGCTGACCTTG
Source organism: Clostridiales bacterium (assembly GCA_021199695.1). Taxonomy (GTDB): domain Bacteria; phylum Bacillota; class Clostridia; order Oscillospirales; family Oscillospiraceae; genus Onthomonas. The sequence goes on along the minus strand of JAJQHP010000079.1, from coordinate 1,426 downwards.
GTGCAGTCCCATGCCCGGACCAGGTCGCTGATGGGGGACATCAAATCCTCTCTCGTGACTACGACGATCTCATTCACCCGGGGACAGGCCTGGAGCGCCAGGAGCGTGTGGACAATGACCGGGCGGTCCCCCAGTCTTGCCAGAATCTTGTCCGTTCCCTCCATGCGCCTGGCGTTGCCCGCCGCGGGGACAACGACAGAGCAGTACAGCTGCTCCCTCTTTCCCCGCTGCTTCGGCTTGCTCCAGGATAACTGAACGCTCATTTACTGCGCCTCCTCTGTGACCTTGGCATTGGTTTTCGATATGGTCAGTGTACCACAAAAAAGGTTGGTTGAAAAGGGCGAAAAAGCGGTCAGGGCAAATGCCCTGACCGCTTTTGGAAAACGGAATCAGTCCTCGGCGTCCAGCAGGACAGCGCGGCGGGACAGGGAAACCTTCCGGGTCTCCAGGTTGATGTCGGTGATCTTCACGTCCACCACATCGCCTTCCTGCAGCTCGTCCTCGGGCTTCTCCACCCGATGATCGGCGATCTGGGAGATGTGGATCAGGCCGTCCACACCGGGCACGACCTCGGCAAAGGCACCGAAGGTCATCAGCTTGACCACCTTGACGGTAGCCACGTCGCCCACGGAGTACTTGTTCAGGAAGGTCTCCCAGGGGTTCTCGTTGGGGTCCTTCATGCCCAGAGAGATCTTCTTCTTCTCGGGGTCGTACTTGATGACGTAAACGTCCACCACGTCGCCCACGGAGACGGCCTCGGAGGGGTGCTTGATGCGGCTCCAGGACAGCTCGGAGATGTGGACCATGCCGTCCACGCCGCCGATGTCCACAAATGCGCCGTAAGAGGTCAGGCTCTTGACGGTGCCGGAATAGTGCTTGCCCACCTCGATGGACTCCCACACGGCCTTGCTCTTGGCGGCCCGCTCCTCGCTGGCGACGCTGCGGATGGAGCCCACCACACGGCGGCGGCTGCGGTTGACCTCGGTGATGTGCATCCGGACGGTGGTGCCCACCAGGCCGGTCATGGGCTCATTCCGACGGAGTCCGGTCTGAGAGGCAGGGATAAAGACACGGATGCCCTTGTAGTTGGCGACGACGCCGCCCTTGTTCTCCTCGCGGATGGTGGCCTCGATGACGGTCTTCTCGTCCTTGGCAGCCTCGACCTCTTCCCAGTTCTTGTTGGCGTCCAGACGCTTCTTGGACAGGCTGACAACGCCCTCGCCGTCGTTCACACGAAGGACCAGGACCTCGATCTGATCGCCGGGCTTGAGGACTTCCTCGGCCTTGACGTTGGGATCGTCGGAGAACTCGGACATGGCAATATAGCCGGCATGCTTGGTGCCAAGATCGACCTGGATATCGGTGGGTGTGATCTGCACAACGGTACCGACGACCTTATCTCCTGTATTTAAAGTTTTGATCGACT
>JAJQHP010000179.1 GCA_021199695.1 Clostridiales bacterium | reverse complement strand
GTAGAATTGGGGTCAGGCTCTGAACCTGACCCCAACATTTATTATAGAACCTATTTTCATCTGCGGGCATCTGCCACTCCGGCAGCTGCCCGCATTTTGTGTTTGCCCTTAAAAAAATCGGGGCAGAATAGCTGAATGAACCCCGGAACCGCCTCCCGGCTCTTAAAATTTTGAAGAAATCAGAAGAAAGTGTAGATATTTGGCAGAAGTTATGATATAGTAACAGATACTGGGCGGATACAGCGTGCCGTTCGGGAAGCGCCGAAATGCAGGGGCGTCTCCACCGACCCCCTTACGGATATGGGAGCGAGCCTATGGACAAAAAGAAAATAGGAATACTGATCGCCATTCTGGTGGTACTGATCGGCCTGGGGGCAGGCGTCTACATCTACTTTCAGGGAGACCACAGCGGCCCCAGCGTGACCCTGGTCAGTGATTTTGAGACTGACTATGGAGAGACCATCGGCCTGTATGACCTGGTGCGTTCGGTCTCGGACGACAGCGCCTACGAAATTGCCATCACAGACGGAGGCGACGTCTCTGCCGACGGACTGTCCACCGTCTTTGAAGAGGCTGGGAGCTACACTGTGGAGATCACTGCCGTGGACGAGTATGCGAATACCACCGTCAAAACGGCCGCCGTCACCATTCTGGACTCCACGCCGCCCACCATCACCGCCTCGGACATCACCATCTCCCTGGGGGACAGTGTGGATTACCACACAGGCGTCACCGCCAGCGATGAGATGGACGGCAATCTGACCGGCCAGCTCCAGGTGGATACCAGCCAGGTGGATGAGACCACAGCAGGCGTCTATCCTGTGATCTATACCGTCACCGACAGCTCCGGCAACGAGGCTGTGCTGCGCATTGCCCTGACCATCCAAAATCCGGAGGCCAAGTCGGTCACTCTGAGCCAGCAGAGCCTCTCTCTGGACGGCAACGGCCACTACCAGCTCACTGCCACCGTCTCCCCCAGCAACTGGACAGGGAACATCGTCTGGACCTCCAGCAATACCGATGTGGCCGTTGTCTCTGACGGTCTGGTCTCCTGGGTGGGCGTTGGCAGCTGCACCATCACCGCCACTGCGGGGAGCGCTTCCGCTCAATGTCAGGTGACCTGCGGCTATGTCAGCGTGACCTCCCTTGCGCTCAGCGCAAGCGAGCTGGAGCTGGATTATCAGATGAGTGAAACGCTGACTGCAACCGTGATTCCATCCAACTGGAGCGGCAGCGTGATCTGGACCACCAGCGATGCCGCCGTGGCCACCGTGACTGACGGCATTGTCACCTGGGTGGGCCAGGGGAGCTGCACCATCACCGCCACTGCGGGGAGCGCTTCCGCTCAATGTCAGGTGACCTGCGGCTATGTCAGCGTGACCTCCCTTGCGCTCAGCGCAAGCGAGCTGGAGCTGGATTATCAGATGAGTGAAACGCTGACTGCAACCGTGATTCCATCCAACTGGAGCGGCAGCGTGATCTGGACCACCAGCGATGCCGCCGTGGCCACCGTGACTGACGGCATTGTCACCTGGGTGGGCCAGGGGAGCTGCATCATCACCGCCTCTGCCGATGGCAGGACGGCTAGCTGCGCCGTGACCTGTAACCAGCCGGAAATCGAGTCCATCGAAATCGAGGAAGAAAGCCTCACCCTGGCGGCCAATAAGACCTATACCCTGACATCGGTTATCACCCCCTCCGACTGGGTCGGCATTGTGACCTGGAGCACCAGCGACACCTCAGTTGCCACCGTAAGCAATGGTGTAGTCACCTGGGTCGGCGAGGGCTCCTGCACCATCAGTGTCACCGCAGGAGAATGCACCGACAGTGTGGAGGTCACCTGTGAGGCAGAGACCTCCATCTGGGATGAGATCTTCGGCATCGGTGACGAAGATGACGAAGACACAGACAACGCCGGATAGAGCAGATCAGCAATTTGTTCGGCTCCGGGACAGGAGACCTCCTGCCCCGGAGCCTTTTTTACCGAAGGAGAGACTGTCCATGAACATCACCATACCGGAGGCGCCAGCGGGGCTGCTCCATCGTCTGAACATGGCAGGATATGAGGCCTATGTGGTGGGCGGCTGCGTCCGGGACGCCATCATGGGCCGGACGCCCAGTGATTGGGACATCTGCACCGACGCCCTGCCTCAGCAGGTCATCGACCTGTTTTCCGATCATTCTGTGGCTAAGACGGGACTTCAGCACGGCACGGTCATGGTCATTGAGGACGAAGTGGGATATGAGATCACCACCTTCCGCACCGATGGGACCTACTCCGACCACCGTCACCCGGACCGGGTGGCGTTTGTCTCCGACCTCCGGGAGGACCTGGCCCGGAGGGATTTCACCATCAACGCCATGGCCTACCATCCGAATCGGGGTCTGGTGGACTGCTTTGGCGGCAGAGATGACCTTGCGGCGGGACTTGTCCGCTGCGTCGGCAATCCGGACCAGCGGTTCCAGGAGGACGGGCTGCGGCTGCTTCGGGCGCTCCGGTTTGCCGCCCGGTTCGGCTTCCGGGTGGAGGCAGAGACAGGCGCCGCCATACACCGGAACCGCAGTCTGCTGGACAGTATCGCCGTAGAGCGCATCTTTACCGAGTTAAAGGGCTTTCTGGTGGGGCAGGGGGTCGCTCCCCTGCTGCGGGAGTACCGGGACCTCATCGCCCAGGTGTTGCCCGAGCTGGCGCCCATGTTTGATTTTGAGCAGCACAACCCCCACCACTGCTGGGACGTGTGGGAGCACACCGTCCGGGCGGTGGAGGCAGTGGAGCCGGAAACCGCGCTCCGGCTGACCATGCTGTTTCACGACAGCGGCAAACCGGACTGCTTCTCCCTGGATGAAAAGGGTGTGGGGCACTTCTACCGCCACGGACATCGGAGCGAGGAGCTGGCCGCACAGATGCTGACCCGGCTGCGCTGCGACAACCGGCTGCGAAAGCAGGTGCTGCTCCAGGTGCGCACCCATGACCAGCCCCTGCCCCAGACCGAGGCTGCCGGACGGCGGTTTCTCAACCGGATGGGCGAGGAGGGGGCGCTCCGGTCCCTGGCCGTCCACCGGGCCGATATGCTGGCCCAGGCCCCGGAAACCTGGCCGGAAAAGCAGGCGCTGCTGAACAACGCGGAGGCCATTCTCCGGGGCCTGCTGGCGAAACGAGCCTGCTTCGGCATCAAAGACCTGGCAATCAATGGCAACGACCTGCTCTCCCTGGGCTATCGCTCCGGCCCCGCTCTGGGCAAGGAGTTGAACCATCTGCTGGAGCAGGTGCTGGACGGAACCCTCGCCAACCGCCGGGAGGCGCTGCTGGAACAGGGAGCGAAAGATCTGGCCTCACAGGAGAGGAGTTAATTTTATGTCAACCGATTGGAACGCCCTGCTCGCCGCCGTCCGCTCCGGCGAGGCCGCTGCCCTCACCTTTGAGACGGAGGACGGCCCCGTCATCCGCAGCTTTCGGCCCCGGGAGCGACTCATCGTTTTGGGAGGCGGGCACATCGCTCAGCCCCTGTGTCAGTA
>JAJQHP010000245.1 GCA_021199695.1 Clostridiales bacterium | reverse complement strand
CCTCCCGGCTATGTGGGCTATGACGAGGCGGGACAGCTCACCGAGAAGATCCGCCGGAAGCCCTACTCTGTCATCCTCTTCGACGAGATCGAGAAGGCCCATCCCGACGTGCTCAACATCCTGCTCCAGATTTTGGACGACGGCCAGATCACCGACGCCCACGGGCGGAAGGTGAACTTTGAGAACACCGTCATCGTCATGACCTCCAACGCGGGCAGCGAGGCCAAAAACGGCAGCGTGGGCTTTGGCCGCACCGCCGACGAGCAGGACAAGGAGAAGACCATGAAGGCCCTCCAGTCCTTCCTGCGGCCGGAGTTCATCAATCGCGTGGACGAGATCGTCCACTTCAACCATCTGAGCGAGGAGAACTTCAAGGGCATCACCGGCATTATGCTGGGCGAGCTGAAGGACTCCCTGGTGGAGAAGGGCATCACCTTCACCTGGGACGACGCCCTGGTGGACTACCTGACCCGGAAGTCCTACTCCCTGACCTACGGGGCCCGGAACCTCCGGCGGCTCATCCAGAAGGAGCTGGAGGACGTAATTGCCCAGCGGCTCATTCAGAACTATGATCAGCAGATCACCTTCCTCCAGGCCACGGCGGAGGACGACCGGATCATGCTCATCAGCGGCTGACGGTATCATATCACATTACATTGGAAAGAGGCGAGGTGAGGGGAATGTTGGATGTCTGCCTGTTGGGGACAGGGGGGACCATGCCCCTGCCCGGACGGTGGCTGACCTCCCTGGTGCTGCGGTGCAACGGACACAGTCTGCTCATCGACGCCGGGGAGGGCACCCAGATCGCCGCCCGGGAGGCGGGGTGTACCTTCAAGAGCCTGGACACCATCTGCATCACCCACCTCCACGCCGACCACACCGCGGGACTGCCGGGGCTGCTGCTGACCATGGGCAACATGGACCGGACGGAGCCGGTGACGGTGATCGGGCCGGTGGGCATCGGCCGGGTGATGGAGGCGGTGAAGGTCATCGCCCCGGAGCTGGCTTTCCCCGTGACCGTCCGGGAGCTGCCCGCAGAGCCGGTGCAGACCATCGACCTGGGGGACTGGACGATCACCGCCTTCCCCCTGCGGCATACGGTCCCCTGCTTCGGCTATCTGGCGGAGGTGCCCCGGAAGGGCAAGTTTGACCCGGTCCGGGCTGCCCGGGCGGGCATCCCCAAACAGCTGTGGAAGCACCTCCAGCAGGGGGAGACGGTGGACGGGTTTACCCCGGACATGGTGCTGGGTCCCGCCCGACAGGGCATCCGCCTGGTCTACGCCACCGACACCCGCCCGGCCAGGGCGCTCTATCAGGCCGCCGCCGGTGCAGACCTGCTCATCTGCGAGGGGATGTACGGCGAGGCGGAGAAGCTCCCCAAGGCAAAGGAAACCTGCCACATGATGTTTCAGGAGGCCGCCAAGACGGCGAAGCGGGCCGGAGCCAAAGAGCTGTGGCTGACCCATTTCAGCCCCTCTCTCAACCACCCGGAGGACTGTCTTTCCGCGGCCACTGACCTGTTCCCCGCCGCCTCCCTGGGCTACAGCGGACGGCGCACTACCATACGATTTCCCGGCGAATGAGCTTCGCCGGGATTTTTTCTGCCGCCGGACATCAGGAAGCTGATGCCCGGTGATAATTGAGTGCGTTCTGGACAACAACGGTAGAACTGCATTAAATTTTCAAGGAAGAGCGGACAAAAAACACCCCCATTTCCCTGCGACAGCGGAAATGGGGGCGAGAGAGCAGAAGAATATGACCGGGGGCGTATGTTCACCCTGCGGCCTCGGTGGCGGCGGTCAGCCGCTCCGCCAGGTCGCAGATGTCCGACGCTGCCCGGGGGTTGATGGGCGTCTCCGGAGGCCTGTCGCATCTGCCGTCCGCCAGCAGAGCGTCACAGGCGGAGATCAGCCGCCGCCCGGGGCTGGGCACAGCAATGCTCAGGCCGTGGCGTTGAAAGAAGCGCATATTGGATGTCTCGCACCCTGGGATAGGGGAGGTGTGGATGAGGGGGATGCCCGCCACCGCCGCCTCTGTAGAGGACAGCCCGCCGGGCTTGGTGATGAGCAGGTCACAGGCCTTCATGTACTCCGCCATCCGGTCGGTGAAGCCCAGGACCGTGGCCCGGTCCCCGTATCGCTTTTGGATGCGGTCATAGAGGGCCTGCCGATTGCCGCAGATGACGATCAGCTCTGTGTCTTCCCGCCGGTAGTGAGACAGGAGCACCCGGAGGGTGCGCTCCACGCCTCCCGCCCCGATGCTGCCACCGGCCACCAAAATGTAGCGCCGGTTTTCGTCCAGGCCCAGGGCCTTCCGAGCCTCCTGGCGGTCGGGGCCGTCGGAAAAGGCGCCCTTTACCGGGATGCCCAGGGGGAACAGGGTGTCCCCGTCCAGCCCTCTCTTGGCAAATTCCTCCGCCAGCTCCGGGGCGGGGATGACGTTGCAGTCGCACTCCGTCTCTCCTGCCATGGGGATGCAGGTGTAGTCGGTGGCCACATAGACGGTGGGCGGCAGAGCGGACCGGCGCTCCTTCAGCCAGGTGAGCATCTCCGCTGGGAACAGGTGGGTGGTGATGACCACGTCGAAATCATGCTCAGTGATATAGGCCCCCAGGGCCTTGGCGGTTTTGGCGTTGGCAAAGTACACCGGGGACCGGAAGGGCAGCTTTTGATATAGCCCGCCGATGCAGTAGACCAGACCGAACACCCCCGGGGCGTGCTGCACCAGGCCCACATAGGCGTGGTCCACCGTCCTGGCGGTCTGGGCCCCGTCCAGGGTGTAGGGGTTGAGCAGCCGGCACCGGTGGCCCCGATGCTCCAGCTCGTCCCGGACGGCGGCGGCCGCCGCATTGTGGCCCCCGCCGGTGCCACAGGATAAGATCAGCGCCTCCACAGCAGCTTCACCTTCACTTTCATCTTCTCCTTCTCCTCCTGGCTGGTGAGCAGCCGGACGAACACCATCCCCGTGATGAGCAGGAATCCGGCGGAGACTGCCGTGGGCCCGCGCATCAGATATATTGCCACCAGGGTACAGAGATAAGTCACCAGCGTCCGGTGGTAATGGGGCGTGATCTGCAGCACCAGGGTGAACAGGAGGAAAAAGACGGCGAAAATCGCCACCGGCCGGATCTCCGGCAGCAGGCCCAGGAGGCAGCCAAAGGTGGTGGCGATGCCCTTGCCCCCCTTAAACCGGTAGAACACGGGGAAGATATGCCCCAGCACCGGAGCCGCCATCACCAGGGACAGCCACGGGTCGTGCCAGGGCAGCCCGCCGGAGCCTGCAACGTACAGCCACACGGGGATCAGCCCCTTGAACAGGTCGCCGCAGAGGGTGAACACGCCGCACCAGAAGCCCCCGTATTGAAAGGCGTTGAATGTCCCGGGATTCCGGTCGGGACTCGCGTCAATGACGCCACCCCGGTGGAACAGCCGCTCCCCCAACCGGGCAAACAGGACAGACCCGGACAGGTAGCCCAGGACGATGTAAAAAATGGCCCGTTCCATCCATTATCTCTCCTGTTACTATAATATTTGCCCCTTGGTTTATGGCAGCCAGCCATAGGCAT
>JAJQHP010000220.1 GCA_021199695.1 Clostridiales bacterium | reverse complement strand
AGTTGACCACCTTCACCAGCTAGAACCCCTGCCGCTCTCCGGCGACGATGGGGATAAACGGGTCGGACCGGCCGCTGCGCTGGCAGCCCTCGATGGCGTTGTCCAGCAGATTGGCGAACAGACTGGTCAGATCCGCCGCCTCCATGCCCCAGCCGCTTATCGCAGTCTGCGCGTCGAAGCGGATTCCCTCCTTCGCCGCCCGGTCCGCCTTGACCGTCAGGATGACGTTGACGGTGGGGTCGTCGCAGTAGTGGGCGGGGCGAATGGCGTCCAGCCGCTCCTCCAGTTCGCCCAGGAGGCTGGTCGCCGGGTCCTGGGCCTCCCGGGACAGGGCGTAGGCCACCTGGAGCTGGTTTTTAAAGTCATGCCGGAACTCCGACATCTGCTCCACGCTGGTCTTGGCCAGCTGGTAGTATTTCACATCCTGCTCCCGCTGGAACTGTAGCTGCTCCAGCTCCTGCTGGGCCTTTGCCGCCTCCGCCGTGCTGACGATGACCTGACAGGCGTAGAACTGGGTGACGATGGAGGTCAGGGACACCAGGGCGCTGAGCCAGCCCCGGTTTCTCATCCAGATCTCTGCCCCTCCGGCGGCGAAGATCGCCACCATGAGGATATTCTGGTTCACCGCCAAAGCCACGGTCAGTCCGATGATTTTCCCCCGGACCGTCCGCCCCAGACGGTTGAAAAAGGTCAGACAGACGGTGCCCAGGGCCATAAACTCCACGGTGTACAGCACCGTCCCCAGCAGGATGCCCGGCTCGTATCCCCGGCTGACGACGTCTCCCATCCCAATTCCGGCGGCCAGGGCGCCTATGGCCCCTGCGACGGTATCCGCCGCCATCATACAGGCCAGCAGGATGCCGAACAGGGCCAGCTTCCGCCGGGGCGGCTCCAGGGAGCAGACCCAGATAACGAGGAAATAATAGAGGAGGTAGAAGATGGCCCGCCAGGGCTGGAGCTCATACCAGGCGTCTCCCAGCAGCAGGAACGGCGCACAGCCCAACAGGACTGCCATCCAGAGCAGCCATTTTCTCCTGACCTGCCCGGCGCACAGCAGGAACAGGCCCACGCTGATCTGCTGGACACAGTACAGGGCGACGGTGCCCAGGTCGATCAGGCCGCCCGCGTCATACCGGCTCAGGTCGAGCAGCTTGCTCCAGTATTCGATGATCTCTTCCAATCCGCTCTCCCTGTCGTCCGGCTCACAGCCCCAGCTTTTCCGCCACGAAGTCGTCTACCGAGGCCAGGGCGTCGTCCAGCTTGAGGATGTCCTTGCCGCCGCCCATGGCGGAGTCGGGCTTGCCGCCGCCGGAGCCGCCGCAGATGCCGGTGACCTTCTTCACCAGCTCACCTGCCTTGACACCGGCCCGGACGGCCCCCTTGCCGCAGGCGGCCAGGATGGAGATCTTCTCCCCGTTGACGGCGGAGAGGACCGCCACCACGTTCTCGTCCCGGTCCCGGAGGACGTCGCCCATCTTGCGCAGCTCGGGCACCTCCACGCTGCCCAGGTTGGCGGTGAGCACATGGAGGCTGCCCACGTGTTTGGAGGCGGCCAGGAACTGCTTGGCCTCGGCGGCGGCCTCCCGGTCACGGAACTGGGCGATGGTCTTGCGCAGCTCCTTCATCTCGTTCATCTGAGCGGTGATGCGCTGGGCCAGGCTCTCCGGCTTGGTCTTGAGGACGGAGGCGGCCTCGGTGAACCGCTGCTGCATGGTCAGCCGGTCGGCCACGTTCCGCTTGCCGGTGGTGGCCTCGATGCGGCGGACGCCGGAGGCGATGGAGCTCTCCGACAGGATGTGGAAGGAGCCGACCAGGGCCGTGTTGGTCAGGTGGGTGCCGCCGCACAGCTCCACGGAGTAGTCGCTCATGTTCACCACCCGGACCACGTCGCCGTACTTCTCGGAGAACAGGGCCATGGCCCCCATGGCCTTGGCCTCCTCAATGGGCATCTCCTTTGTCTCGATGTCCAGGCCGTCCAGGATGGCGTCGTTGACCAGCTGCTCGATTTTCAGCAGCTCGCTGGGCTTCACCGCGTCAAAGTGGGTGAAGTCAAAGCGGAGGTAGTCCGGCTCCACCAGAGAGCCCGCCTGCTGGACGTGGTCGCCCAGGACGGTCTGGAGGGCCTTCTGCATCAGGTGGGTGGCGGAGTGGGCCCGGGCGATGGCTCTCCGGCGCTCCCGGTCCACCGAGGCGGTGACCTGCTGCTCCACGGAGAAGCGACCGGCGGTCATGATACCGTAATGGAGGTACTTCCCCGCCTTGGTCTTTTGGGTGTCCGTGACCATAAAGACGGCCTCGCCGCAGGTAATGGTCCCGTGGTCCCCCACCTGGCCGCCCATCTCGGCGTAGAAGGGGGTCTGATCCAGCACCAGGATGCCCTTTTTGCCGGTGTTGATGCTGCCGGACAGCTCGTCGTCCTCGATGATAGCCTGGATGTGGCCGGTGGCCTCCAGCCGGTCATAGCCCAGGAAGGCGGTGGGGGTCTTGTCGATGTCGCCCAGGTCGATGTGTGCCCAGCCCAGGTCGCCCAGGGCCTTCCGGGCCTCCCGGGCCCGGACCTTCTGGGCCTCCATCTCCGCCTGGAAGCCCGCCTGGTCCACGGTGATGCCCTCGTCCTGGCACATCTCGATGGTCAGGTCGATGGGGAAGCCGTAGGTGTCGTACAGCTTGAATGCGTCCGCTCCGGAGAACACATTTTCCCCCTTGGCCTTGTGGGCCGCCAGCAGGTCGGCAAAAATTTTCAGGCCGCCGTCGATGGTCTTGGAGAAATTCTCCTCCTCGGACCGGATGACCCGGGTGATATAGCCCTGACGCTCCACCAGCTCGGGATAGGCGGTCTGGTTCTCGTGGATGACGGTGTCGCAGACCTTATACAGGAAGGGGTCGGTGACGCCCAGGAGCCGCCCGTGCCGGGCCGCCCGGCGGAGGAGCCGCCGGAGGACATAGCCCCGGCCCTCGTTGGAGGGCAGCACCCCGTCGCAGATCATCATGGTGGCGGAGCGGATGTGGTCGGTGATGATGCGCAGGGACACGTCCGTCTTGTCGCTGTCCCCGTAGTGGGCCCCGGTGATTTCGCTGACCTTGTGGGTGATGTTCATCACCGTGTCCACGTCGAAGAGGGAGTCCACCTCCTGGCAGACGCAGGCCAGCCGCTCCAGACCCATGCCGGTGTCGATGTTCTTCTGCACCAGGTCGGTGTAGTGGCCGTGGCCGTCGTTGTTGAACTGGGAGAACACGTTGTTCCAGACCTCGATATACCGGTCGCAGTCGCAGCCCACGGTGCAGGTGGGCTTGCCGCAGCCCTTCTCCGGGCCACGGTCGTAGTAGATTTCGGAGCAGGGGCCGCAGGGGCCGGAGCCGTGCTCCCAGAAGTTGTCCTCCTTGCCGAAGCGGAAGATGCGCTCGGCGGGGATGCCGATCTCCTTGTTCCAGATCTCAAACGCCTCGTCGTCGTCCACATAGATGGAGGGATAGAGCCGGTCCGGGTCCAGGCCCACCCACTCCGGGCTGGTGAGGAACTCCCAGGACCAGGCAATGGCCTCGTGCTTGAAGTAGTCGCCAAAGGAGAAGTTGCCCAGCATCTCGAAATAGGTGCCGTGGCGGGCGGTCTTACCGATG
>JAJQHP010000118.1 GCA_021199695.1 Clostridiales bacterium | reverse complement strand
GAACAAGCCGGGCATCTCCAACCTGATGCAGATCTACGCCGCCGCCAACGGCAAGAGATTCGAGACCATCGAGGCGGAGTTCGCCGGTCAGGGCTACGGGGCCGTTAAGACCGCCGTGGGCGACAGCGTGGTGGAGATGTGCCGCCCCATCCGGGAGGAGACGGAGCGTCTGCTCAAGGACAAGGGCTATCTGGAATCCGTCTACCGGGCCGGTGCGGAAAAGGCCGGCTATATCGCCAACAAGACCCTGAGAAAGGTCTACAAGAAGGTCGGTTTCGTCGCTCCCTGATCGGACACTGAGCCGAAAGGGAACGCGAAAGGAGGCTTTCCTCTGTTATGAAGGCTTTGAACTACCAGTCGCTGGCCATCGTGGTGGCGGCGCTGGTCGTGGCGATGGTGGTGGCGATGGCGGCGGTCCCCCTGGTGCGCAGCCTGGCCATCCGTATGGGCGCCATCGATATGCCCGGGGTGACGGGGACGGACAGCGAACGGCACCTCCACAAGGAGCCGACCCCCCGGATGGGCGGTCTGGCCATCTTTGCGGGCTTCCTGGCGTCTATGCTGCTGCTGGTCCAGCTGAATACGAAGCTCACCGCCATGCTCAACGGCGCGGTGATCATCGTCGTCCTGGGCATGGTGGACGATGTGAAGGGTCTGCCCGCGCTGTTGAAATTTGCCGTCCAGATCGTCGCCGCCCTGGTGGCGGTGGCGGGGGGCAACACCATCAGCTATCTCAGCGCGCCCACCTGGATCGCCGCGAGCGGACACCTGAATCTGGGGGTCCTCTCCGTGCCGGTGTCCGTGCTGTGGATCGTCCTCATCACCAACGCGGTGAACCTGATCGACGGCCTGGACGGCCTGGCCGCCGGGGTGTCCGCCATCTCCTCCGTCTGTCTGCTCATCGTGGCCATGGGCTACTCCGATATCACGGTGGCGGCGCTCTGCGCCGCCCTGGCGGGGGGCTGCATCGGCTTTCTGCCCTACAACATCAGCCCCGCCCGTATCTTTATGGGGGACACCGGCTCCACCTTCATCGGCTTCATCCTGGCGGTGGCCTCCATTCAGGGCCTGTTCAAAATTTACGCCCTGATCTCCTTCGCCGTCCCCTTCTGTCTGCTGGGGCTGCCCATCTTTGACGTGTGCTACGCCGTCATCGCCCGGGTCAGCCACGGGGAGAACCCCATGAAGGCGGACCGGAAGCACATCCACTACCGCCTGCTGGACATGGGCCTGACCCGGCAGCAGACGGTGGCCGTCCTCTACATCATCACCGGAATCCTGGGCCTGACCGCCGTGCTGCTGAGCACCTCCGAGGGCGGGCGGTGGATTCCGCTGGTCATCGCCGTTATCGTTGTGGGCGTGGTGGCCTATTGGCTCTTTCACCACCGCCGGGCGCTGCTAAAGGGGGAGGACCATCACAAGCGCTTCCCCAATACCGACGTCCGGCTGCCCCACCGGAAGGATACAAAAGAGAAATAATTACCCCAGCCCCATGAGCAGCACCAGGGCGAGGATGATGAGCCACTCGTCGTCCTCCGACTCCCGGAACAGGTAGATGAGGATAAGGACGAGGAGGATATCCCCCTTGTCCAGCCGGGCGATGCCCAGCCGTTCCAGCAGCCCGTCGATGCCGCCTCCCGGACGGCTGCCGCCCAGGAGACTGCCCAGGGCGGAGAACAGACTGCCCGAACCGGCGTTTCCCCCGGAGGCGGGACGGGGCGGCTCCCCCTGGGGGCCGACCGGCTCCACCGGCTGATACCCGCCCTGGGGACTGTAACGGTTATACATCCCCATCCCCCCGGAACATGGCCAGCGCCGCCCGGATGACCCGGCTGATGCGGGTGATGTGAACGGCCCGGTCCAACCGCTGGCGGCTGTTCTCCTTCAAAAAGGGCCCCATGGCCTCCAGAAGCCGGGCCTTCTCGTCCCCCTGCTGCCGGTAGACGGCCAGCAGGGAGGAGAGCTTCCCCAGTGTCCCCGGCTCCAGACCGCCCAACAGGTCGGCGGGAGCGGAGGATGGGGCGTTTTCGGCGGCGCTGTCTGCTTCCGGCGTCTGACTGCCGCCGGAGAGGGAGCTGGCCAGGGACATGATCTGCTCCATGGCCTGGGGCGAGGACAGGATCTCATTCAGCTTTTCCTCGAATTCTGCCACAGAGCAGACCTCCCTTCCGGACTAATGCCGCTCCAGGCGGCCCTCCATATCGTTCAGCGCCTCCCCGCCCTCCCGGCTCTGGCCGAGTCGGCGGAGCATTTCCTGTAGGGCGGAGGCGTCTCCCGCCTTTGCCCGGTCTGCCGCCCCCTGGAGGTCGCCCTGCCGTTGCAGCAGAGAGATGAGCCGTTTCGTCTCCGGCGACCGGAGGAGGGCGTTCAGCGCGGACGGGTCTTTCATCAGCTCCTGCGCCTCACGGGGCAGGGAGCCGGACGGACGTTCGGATGCGGACGATTTCATGGAATGATCCCCCTTGCAGGCCCGGTGGGCCGGGCCAACTGCATTTAGTTTAATATATGCGCTGACAAAGGAGATGTGCCCCCGTGAAGCTGCTGATCTTCTCGGACTCCCACGGCAACAAGACCAATATGAGACAGGTGCTGGAGCGGGAGCGGCCCGACATGGTGTTCCACCTGGGAGACGGACGGAGCGACATCCTCGCCGTCCTGGCGGAGCATCCGGAGCTGGAGCTCCATTCGGTGGCGGGCAACTGCGACTGGCGGAGCCGGTGCCGGACGGAGGAGCTGGTCACGGTCTGCGGCCTGCGCATCCTGCTGACCCACGGCCACGAGTACACCGTCAAGAGCGGCTACAGCCGCCTCATCGCCGCCGGTCAGCGGCAGGGGGCGGACATCGTCCTGGTGGGGCACACCCATGTCTCCTGCGTCCGGCAGGAGAAGGGCATCCTGCTCGTCAACCCCGGCTCTGTGGGCAACAGCCCCCACCCCTCCTACGCGGTGCTGGAGGCGGAGGACGGCGTCCTCACCCGCTGCGAGATCTGCCAGGTGCCCGACCCGGTGTACGAGTGGTGAACGCCGCCTCTTTTTCGGAACGTATGATTGTATTGCCTGCATTTGCCGGTATAATATAGAACAGAACGGAGGGACCCGCCCTCGACGACCACGGCCCCGCCGGCCGGAGCGCAAATTCCCGACGGGAGGAACAGAATGGACGCATTTGAGCATCTGAAACGAGAACTGAACCGGGCCTGTCCCGGGATCGAGATAAAGGAAAACGAACCCATGAGCGAGCACACCTCCTTCCGTATCGGCGGGCCGGTGGCTCTGATGGCCCTGCCCCAGACCCCCGAGGAGACGGTGAACGCCATCCGCGTGGCCAGGAGCATGGATATCCACCCCTTTCTGGTGGGCCGGGGGAGCAACCTCCTGTGCGGGGACGGCCCCCTGAACCACTTTGTCATCCTGACCCGTTCCGGGCTGAATCAGCTGGAGCGGTGGGGGAGACCGCCATCCGCTGCGGGGCGGGGGTCCCCATGCGGCAGCTGGCCTGTTTCGCCCAGCAGGAGGGGCTGACCGGGTTCGAGTTCGCCCACGGCATCCCCGGCTCTGTGGGGGGCGGCGTAGTGATGAACGCCGGGGCCTACGGCGGAGAGCTGCAGCACGTGGTCACCC
>JAJQHP010000058.1 GCA_021199695.1 Clostridiales bacterium | reverse complement strand
CATTTTGGAGTCGGGATTCTTCTCCATGGCCCGGCGGGTCTGACGGATGAGGGCGGTGGCGGAGGTGTACGCCTCAAAGCAGCCCCGCTTGCCGCAGCCGCACAGCTCCCCGCCGTAGCAGAAGGTGAAGTGCCCCGGCTCGGTGCCCTGACCGGTGCAGCCGCTGAAGATCTTGCCGTTGACGATGAAGCCGCCGCCGATGCCGGTGCCCAGGGTGATCATCAGGGCGCTGTTGCAGTTGGCCCCGCTGCCGGCCACCACCTCGCCCAGGGCGGCGCAGTCGGCGTCGTTGCCCAGATAGACGGGCAGGCCCAGCCGGGAGGACATGATCTCCTGCAGGGGCAGGTTCTTCCAACCCAGGTTTACCGCCTGGATGACGTTGCCGTCCGACGTCACAGCACCGGGCACGCCAATGCCGATGGAGGAGATGTCCGCCAGGGTCATCCCCGCCAGCTCCAGCACTGCCCGGACGGAGGCCACCATGTCGTCGATCAGCGCCTCCGCCTTCCGGTCCGCCCCGGTGGGGACGCTGAGCTTTTTCAGCATATTCTTTTCTTCATCCACAACGCCCACGGCAATGTTGGTTCCGCCAATGTCTATTCCGATAAAGTAGCGCATAGTGCTTTCCCTCCAGGGCATATTTTGTTTTTGAAACGCCGTCCGCACACAGAGCAAACAGGAAGCGGCGAGCGTTTCCTGTTTCTGAATATCTTACAATGGTTCATCTGCCCTCAGAGTCGGCAAACTACCCCTGGGCGCATTTCGAACCATCGCACAGCCTGGCAAACGGACTGCGTTTTTGTCTGACGACATTATACCAACAAAATTCAGAATTTGCAAGGTTTCAGCAGGGGTATCAGGCCTTGAATTTTAGCCCCGGATTCGCTATACTGAATAAGATACCGAAAACAGCGGCAAAATACACCGCCTGCCCCGGGCAGGACGGTCTGACCCGGAGGTATATGATGGCAAGCAACACAAAAACTGCGCCCAGTCGGGCGAAAAAAGCCGAACCCAGGGGGAAAAAGCACACAGGACTGAAAGCGGCTCTCATCCTGATCTTCCTCCTCATCGCTCTGGCATTTGCCGTCTACCTGTACCTGTGTGTGCAGGTGGACCAGAATATCATCATCGGAGACGTGACCATCCAGGGGGTGGATGTCCAGGGCATGACCCGGGATGAGGCCACTTCTGCTGTGGACGAGGCCCTGGCAAGCGTCTATCAGAACCAGACGGTGGACATCCTCCTGGCGGGGGAGACCTACAGTGTCACCGTCTGGGACGATGAACAGAACCTTCTGACTTGGGATTACAGCGACGTTCTGGACGATGCCATGGAGCTGGGACACGGGGACCTGCTCACCCGGGGCTGGGAGTGGCTCCAGGTGGAGCTGGGGAACACTGAGGCGCAGACCGCCACGGTATCGCCTGCCCTCACCGACACGGAGACGCTGAAATCCCTCATCCAGGCCACCGGCATCGAGGCGGTGGACACCGCTGTGGAGACCACCTACACCATTGAGGACGACTGCGTCGTCATCACCAAGGGCAGCGCCGGGGTGACGGCGGACGTGGATACCCTGACCGACCAGGTGGCCAGCCTGGTCAACTCCGGCGACTGGCCGGAGGAACATACGGTGGACTGCGCCACCCTCTCCAGTGACATTGCCGAGCTGGACATCCAGGCCATCTATGATCAGATCTACGTGGCGCCGGTCAGCGCCACTCTGGACCCGGACAACGACTATGCCATCGTCCCCTCCACCGACGGGGTCTCCTTTGACGTGGACGCCGCCACCCAGGCGCTGGCGGACGCCGAGGCGGGCAGTCAGGTGACGGTGGAGCTGGTCTACACCGAGCCGGACATCACTACGGCATTTCTGGAGGAGCACCTGTTTGCCGACGTGCTGGGGAGCTATACCACCACCGTCTCCGGCTCCTCCGGCCGGGTGAGCAATGTGAAGCTCTCCGCCCAGTTCTGCGACGGCACCATCCTGCTGCCGGGCGAGATTTTCGACTATAACGACACGGTGGGAGAGCGCACCACCGCCCGGGGGTTCTCTGCGGCTCCCGCCTACAACAACGGCGAAACCGTCCAGGAGGTGGGCGGCGGCATCTGCCAGACCTCCTCCACCCTGTACGCCGCCTGCCTCTATGCCAATCTGGAGATCGTCACCCGGACCAACCACACCTACGCCTCCAGCTACATCGGCCTGGGTCTGGACGCCACCGTCTCCTGGGGCGGCCCGGAGTTTGAGTTTGCCAACAACACCGACTATCCCATCAAGATCGTCACCAGCTACTCTGGCGGCAAGCTGACGGTGAGCATTTACGGCACCAAGACGGACGACATCACGGTGAAAATCGTCAGCAAGACGCTGGAGACCATCCCCTATTCCACCACCTACACCACCGACAGCAGCCTGGCCTCCGGGACGAGCAAGGTCATCACCACCCCCTATACCGGCTACAAGGTGCAGACCTACCGGGAGCTGTACGACGGGGACGGCAATCTCATCTCCTCCACGGAGGAGGCCTACAGCTACTACAAGGCCCGGAACAAGGTGATTGCCACCGGGGATTAGTAGTTAGTGGCTAGTGGTTAGTGACTAGTTAAGAACGCTGTTCCAGGGGCGGAGGTTCTCCGTCCCTGGCCCTATTTTCAGACAGGAGGGTGTCAAATATGTTTCAAGGCTTTTCCGACGAGACCATCCAGTTCCTCTGGGGGATCGCGCTGAACAACGAGCGGAGCTGGTTCAACGCCCACAAGGAGGAGTATCTGACCCATCTCTACCAGCCCATGCAGGAGCTGGGGCGGACGGTGTACGACCGGATACTGGAGCGGAATCCGTCCCTTTCGGTCAACCTCCACGTCACCCGCATCTACCGGGACGCCCGGCGGCTTCACGGGGGCGGGCCGTATAAGGACCATCTCTGGCTCTCCCTGGAGCGGCCCCACGACCGGGACGAGGACTGGCACGACATCCCCTCTCTCTGGTTTGAGGTCTCCCGCCGGGGCTACGGCTACGGCCTGGGCTACTGGGGGACCCCCGCCGACATGGAGGCCTACCGCCGCCGCATCCGCCGGGAGCCGGAAGCACTGGAGGCGTTGATCCGGGACTTTGAGCGACAGGACACCTTTGTCCTGGAGGGACAGTCGTACAAGCGGCCCAAGGGCAGCGTCTCCCCGCTGCTGGACGGCTGGTACAACCGGAAGTCCCTGAGCTTTGTCCGGGAGTGCCCCCCGGATGAGCTGTTCTGTTCGCCGGAGCTGGCGGACGCCGTGGCGGAGGGCTGGGAGCTGCTGCTGCCCCTGTACCACTATTTTGACGATCTGCGCATGGAGCCGCCGGTGACAGACCGGATTTTGTGAGAGACGGACTGCCGCAAAAATACAGTTGCAATTTTTCCCTATCCGAACTATAATGATGGCCGTCGGGCTTGCCCGGCGGCCAATGCTGTTGTAATTGCTTCGCTGTACCCTGTACGGACGGCAGAAGTTGGGAAATGACAGCTGCGGCACATCATTTTTGCGCTGTATCCGACGAAGGGCGGAACGGCAGCAGGAGGTAACTATCATGAAAAACAGCAACGACAAGGTACGCTATCTGACCGAGGTAGCCCTGCTCATCGC
>JAJQHP010000018.1 GCA_021199695.1 Clostridiales bacterium | reverse complement strand
ACCGGCCCCGGCCTGTACAAGCGGGGCTATCGGGCGGTGGGGGTGGAGGCCCCCCTCCGGGAGACGTTGGCCGCCGCCATGGTGCTGCTGTCCAAATACCGGGGACTGGACCCCTTCTGCGACCCCTTCTGCGGCTCCGGCACCATCTGCATCGAGGCCGCCCTCATCGCCAAAAACCGGGCTCCCGGCCTGAACCGCCACTTTGCCGCCCAGAAATGGGGTATCGTGGACAGCCGCTTCTGGATGGACGCCGTAGAGGAGGCGCTGGACCAGGAGTATGACCGGGTATACGACATCTGGGGCGGCGACATCGACGCCAACGCCGTCCGCATCGCCCAGGAGAACGCCGTCAAGGCCGAGGTGGAGGACATCGTCCGCTTCGAGGTGGCGGACGCCGGTCGGTTCTACGCCCACGAGCCCTATGGCCGGGTGGTGACCAATCCCCCCTATGGGGAGCGGCTGCTGGAAAAGGATGAGGCCGCCCGGCTGTACCACACCTTCGGGGCCGCCGTCCGCCGTCTCCCGGAGGGCTGGCGGGTGAGCATCCTCTCCTCTCACACGGAATTTGAGGAGGCCTTCGGCCAGAAGGCGAAGAAAAAGCGGAAGCTCTACAACGGGATGATCAAGTGCGACCTGTTTCAGTATGGGAAGGTTTGAATCCGGCCAGGTTCAGCCCATCGGCTTATATTCTGACCCAAACCTCCTGTAACGCCCTGCGCAGCGGTTGAATCTCTGCTTCCCTGCATCATACTTTGGAAGCTGCCACAGAGACGCTCCCGTTCCTGCCCGTTGACAAAGCGAATGGGGCCAGGCAGACTGCCTGGCCCCATATTGACGGTAGGATTTCAGAAAATCAGGTCCACTGAGCCTTCATAAACACAGGATACGCCTCGTCGATAATTTTTGCCATGCGCACAATCAGGGAAAGGCATACCCGGCCACAGGTGTTGTTGTCGATGTCGACATCGATCTTGGCGTGTACGTTGCCGTCGTCGTTCACATAGAACTTGACCCAACTGTACTTGTTGTTCATATCGTTGCAGCTCAGGATACCGGTAGTGACCTTGTTACCCTTGAAGTTGGTGATTTCCCCGCATATGAGCGAAACCAGAGGTTTGCCGTCCTTGTCAAAGAAGACAAAGATGGGAATGGATTTCAGGTTGTCACCCTTGAAGACCACCTTGACAACGTCCTCCCGGGGCTCTGAGTACTTGACGTTGGAGCTGTCCATATAGCTCATGAACAAGCTCTTATAGTTTGCCATACAAAACACCTTGCTTTCTAATGGTTGTTCCCTGTGGAGAGTGGGCCATAAAATATGGAACATCGCCCCACAAACAAATTTACATTTATTATTTTAGGATAACAAAACAGTTTTGTCAATGCGTTTCATACCGAGGCTGCTAAAAATGAGCGATCTTTTGACAATTTCCTTTGCATATATGAGCTGATTATGCTGAAATGATCGGAATAAACTCCCTGGAGCGGATGCCGCCCGGCTGTACCACACCTTCGGGGCCGCCGTCCGCCGTCTCCCGGAGGGCTGGCGGGTGAGCATCCTCTCCTCTCACACGGAATTTGAGGAGGCCTTCGGCCAGAAGGCGAAGAAAAAGCGGAAGCTCTACAACGGGATGATCAAGTGCGACCTGTTTCAGTATGGGAAGGTTTGAATCCCATCTGCCGCCGATGGACCGGGACACCGCCTGGTAAAAATGAAAAATGCCTATTCCGTAGACGGGCAGGGAGCTGTGTAGACAGTCCCCTGCCCGTCTTATTTCAAAATTGCAAATGCCACCCCTCTCCTGCATAGAACTGTCAAAACAGCGCAAACTGACCACAGTTGTCCGGGCCGCTTCCGTTTTGCACTCAGCATCCTGCCTTGCAAGTCTTTTATGGTATTTAAGCCATTATCTCAGGAATTTCCCGTTTTAATTTTAGCACTCCTAAATTAAGAGTGCCAGAATTTACGTTTCGGACACAGCTCATTCACAAATTCTTCACATCTGCGCCGTATCATACAATCAAACAAAAAGGATGACCGGGCTCCGAAAGAAACGGGGCCGCCGGGTCAGGAAAGGAATTTCATTATGGCAATGTATACAATGGTACCCTTTGGTCGCCGCAGCGACAGTCTTGTGAGTCTCTTTGATCAGATGGAGCGGAGCTTCTGGAAGGACACCGGCTCCAGCTTCTCCTCCTTCCCCACCGACATCCGGGACGAAGGCGACAAGTTCACCCTCTCCGCCGAGCTGCCGGGCTTCAACAAGGAGGACATTCACCTGAACCTGGACGGCGGGGTGCTGACCATCTCCGCCCAGCACGAGGAGCGCAACGAGCAGAAGGATGAAAAGGGCGGCTACCTGTGCCGGGAGCGGCACTACGGCAGCTATCAGCGCAGCTTCTCCATCTCCGGCATCCGGGAGGACGCTATCAGCGCCAGCTACGAAAACGGCGTGCTCAAGCTGACGCTCCCCAAGGATACCCCGGTGGTGCCTGCCGCCCGTCAGATCAACATTCAGTGATTTTCCCAGCCCTCCGGTGTCCCCATCGGAGGGCCTTTTACGAAAAAGGAGGCTTTGTTCATGAGTAACCTGAACTATACCAAAAAATCTCAGGAGGCCCTGATGGCCTCCAATCAGCTGGCCCAGGAGTACGGCAGCCCCCAGATCGAGCAGGCCCATCTCCTGTATACCCTGCTGGACCAGGCGGACGGGCTGATTCCCCAGCTGGTGTCCGCCATCGGCCCGGAGCCTGCCAGCCTGAAGGCCGCCGCCCGCCAGGTGGTGGAGCAGCTGCCCAAGGTCTCCGGCTCCGGCCGGGAGGCCGACCGGGTCTATGTCTCCTCCGACATGGACCGGGCGCTGAATGCCGCCCAGGACGAGGCCAAGAGCATGAAGGATTCCTTCGTCTCGGTGGAACATCTGTTCCTGGCTCTGGTGGGCAAGGCGGACCGGAACCTGAGCAAGCTGTTCCAGACCTATCAGATCAGCCGGGAGAAGGTGCTCGCCGCCCTCTCCAGCGTCCGGGGCAATCAGCAGGTCACCTCGGACAACCCGGAGGAGACCTACGACGCCCTGAAAAAATACGGCACCGACCTGGTGGAGCGGGCAAGGAAGCAGCAGCTGGACCCGGTCATTGGCCGGGACGACGAGATACGCAACGTCATCCGCATCCTCTCCCGCAAGACGAAGAACAACCCCGTCCTCATCGGCGAGCCCGGCGTGGGCAAGACCGCCATTGCCGAGGGCCTGGCCCAGCGCATCGTCCGCAAGGACGTGCCCAAGAGCCTGGAGGACAAGACCATCTTCTCCCTGGACATGGGGGCCCTCATCGCCGGGGCCAAGTACCGGGGGGAGTTTGAGGGGCGGTTGAAGGCCGTCCTCAACGAGGTAAAAAAATCTGAGGGGAAGATCATCCTCTTTATCGACGAGCTGCACACCATCGTGGGGGCGGGCAAGACGGAGGGCTCCATGGACGCGGGCAACATCCTCAAACCCATGCTGGCCCGGGGAGAGCTGCACTGCATCGGGGCCACCACCCTGGACGAGTACCGCCAGTATATCGAAAAGGACGCCGCCCTGGAGCGGCGGTTCCAGCCGGTCATGGTGAACGAGCCGTCTGTGGAGGACACCATCGC
>JAJQHP010000193.1 GCA_021199695.1 Clostridiales bacterium | reverse complement strand
GGGCCGGAGCCCGGAAAAGCTGCGCTTTTCCGGGAATCGGTAGCGAGTTCGAGCCTCGTCTTCCGCTTCTAAAAGGGGAAACCTGAGCAATTCAGGTTTCTTTTTTTCTTTGAATCGCGCCGAACTCGCTGCCTCCACCTGAAAATTGCGAAGCAAAAAACGCCATCCCTCTCCCATAGACGGAAGGGGATGGCATTTCCTTTTTGCAGTTATTGCAGATGCGACCGGAAGAAAGCGATCTGGTCATCGTTGGCCTGGGCGGCCTCGGGGAGCTTGATGTTGACGTGAAAGACATGGGCTACCTCCCGCTGGGAGACGGTTCCGTAGAGCTTCCACTGGGTCTCCACGCCCCGGCTCTGGAGCAGCACCGCCATAGGCTGGCACTGGTCACAGAGAAAGTCGTTGGGCGAGCTCATCAGATAGGTGGGGGGATAACTGCTGTTAATGCGGGACAGCACATCCAGTTTGTCCCCGTAGACCGCCAGATCAGGCCCCAGATAGTCGGCCATGACGTTGCCGTCCTGTCCGCTCTCCGCCCGGGCCCGGAGATCGTACATCCCGCAGCTCAGTCCCAGAGCGGCCAGACGGAAGCTGGGGATATTCAGGCCCAGTTGGGCGGCGTATTCCCGGTCTGCCCAGGCGGCGGCATATTGACTGGCAAGCTGCGCTCCGGCGGAGTCGCCCACCAGGAAGAGGTTTCCGGTATCCAGGTCATACTCGGCGGCATGGGCGCAGAGCCAGGTCAGCACAGCGTTGGCGTCTTCCAGGGGCGCGGGGAACCGGTACTCCGGGGCCAGCCGGTAATTGAAGTTCACCACGGCAAAGCCCCGCCGGGCCAGATCCATGCAGTAATACTGATAGATCTCCTTACTACCGTAGAAGTAGCCCCCACCGTGGACGCTGACGATCACGGGCAGGGGAGCGGTAAACTCCCTGGGGGTGTATAGGTCGAACCGGTGCCAGCGGCCCAGGGGGCCGTAGCTCAGGTCGTCGTAGCGGATGACATCCTCCGGAGTGGTCAGGCCCCGGTTACGCATCCCGTCGCTGATCGCCCACTGGCGGCGTATCAGCTTGACCCGGAGGGGAGCGGGCCGCTCCTGCTTGGGGCAGCTCCAGCGAATGGTATAGGTCGTGTGCTTCATGAAAAACGCTCCTTTGTGCGCTGAAATCGGTCAGAACAAGGTAATTATACCATTTCCCGGGAAAAACGGCAAGAACGCATGGGGAGGAACAGCGGCAGAAAAAGGAAACTTTCCATGAACACCCTACTCCGTCCCGTCTCCGCAGACGATGAGGGAGCGGATTTCCTCCAGAGTGGCCTCCCCGATGCCGGAGACCTCCAGCAGATCCTCCGGCTGGGTGAAGGGGCCGTTCTCCTCCCGCCAGGCGACGATGGCGGCGGCCTTTTCCGGGCCGATACCGGGGAGCAGCTCCAGCGTCTCTGCATCGGCGGAGTTTACGTCGATGGGGAAGAGCTCTGCTTCTGACTGGATGGCTTCCACTTCTTCCGTCGTCTCCTGAGAGGGAAAGACGGCGTCCGTCTGGGTGTAGACGGTGTAATCCCCGTGGCTGCGGCTGCCCAGGACATACCCCAGGGCAAGGCAGAAAAATCCCACAAAGGCGGCGACCAGCAGCAAAACCGGCCAGGTGACAGTGCGCTTTGACGTGCTCCGATTCTCATCCGACACAGCTTATGGCCTCCCCTCTGCACAGGTCTTTCTATTGATTGTAGCAGGATACGGGGTTGGTGGCAAGTAAAATTCGAACGGAGAAAAGGGCGCAAAAGCATCTTCCCTCCGCCTGGAAAAACAGGTATAATGGGGAAAAGATAAATGATTTTCATCTTCCCTTCATGTTTGGCTGGTATCATACAGTAGAACAGGTCTGCACCGGAGAAAATCAACCGGAAAAGGAGGCATATCTATGCGAATCCTGGTGGTAGAGGACGAGCCGAAGCTCAACGAGCTGATCGTCAAACGGCTCCGGATGGAGCATTACAGCGTGGACGCCTGCCTGAACGGCAGGGAGGCCATGGACTACCTGGCCTGCGCGGAGTACGACGCCGTGGTACTGGACATCATGCTCCCCGGGGCCAACGGCTTTGAGGTGCTGAAAAGCATTCGGGCAAAGCAGGACCGCACCCCGGTGCTGTTTCTCACTGCCCTGGACACCATTGACGACCGGGTGGCAGGGCTGGATGCCGGGGCGGACGATTATCTGGTCAAGCCCTTCGCCTTTGACGAGCTGTTGGCCCGGCTCCGGGTGATGATCCGCCGGAGCGGGGGCCA
Source organism: Clostridiales bacterium (assembly GCA_021199695.1). Taxonomy (GTDB): domain Bacteria; phylum Bacillota; class Clostridia; order Oscillospirales; family Oscillospiraceae; genus Onthomonas. The sequence continues at coordinate 1,351 of JAJQHP010000193.1, read as the reverse complement.
TGTGAGCAATGTGTTTACCCTGGCGGACCTGACGGTGGACTGCGACGCCCGGCAGGTCACGCGGGGTGGAGAGGTCATTCAGCTTTCTAGCCGGGAGTTCGCCATTCTGGAATATCTCATCCGCAACGCCGGGAAGGTGCTCTCCCGGGACAAGATCGGACTCCACGTGTGGAATTATGACTATGAGGGCGGCTCCAATATTGTGGACGTGTACATCCGTTACCTTCGGAAAAAGCTGGACGAGGGCCGTACCCCCAAGCTGATTCACACCGTCCGGGGTGCAGGCTATGTGCTGAGGGCGGACGGATGAAGCGGTTGTCGATCAAGCTGCGGGTGACGCTGTGGATCACGGCATTGATGGTGCTGGTGGCCGCCGCCGCCCTGGCCCTGCTGTTCGTGGTGGGCCGGGAGATGATGGCCCAGTCCCTCCGGGACACCCTGACGGAGGCGGTGGAGGAAAACGGAGCTGTCCTCACCGCCGCAGACGGAGAGCTGGACACCGGCGACGTGGACTCCTTTGACCGCGGCGTCTATCTCATGGTCTATGACGGAGAGGGATACCCCATCCACGGCCGGATGCCCCTGGGCTACGCCGACGAGCTGGCCTTCCGGGACGGGGTGCTGCAGCGGGTGGATGAATGGTATCTCTACGACACCCTGTTTGAGGTGGAGGGCTTCGGTCAGGTCTGGGTCCGGGGCGTCATCTCCGGGGAAGAGGCGGAGGCTACCGTCAACGCCCTGTTCCGTATCGCCCTCATTGCGCTCCCCGGACTGGTGCTGCTGGCGGCGGTGGGCGGCTACCTCATTACCGTCCAGGCTTTCCGTCCGGTGCGGCAGATTGCAGAGACGGCCCGGCAGATCAGCAGCGGCGACGACCTGACCCGGCGCATTGGCCTGGGCGAGGGCAGGGATGAAATTTATACCCTGGCCGCCGCCTTTGACCATATGTTTGACCGGCTCCAGGCCTCCTTTGAACGGGAGCGGCAGTTTACCTCCGACGTGTCCCACGAGCTGCGCACCCCGGTGGCGGTCATCATCTCCCAGTGCGAGCTGGCCCTGGAGAGCGACCAGACCCCGGAGGAGCAGCGGGAGGCGCTGGAGACCGTTCTGGAGCGGGCGAGGCGGATGTCCTCCCTCATCGCCCAGCTGCTGACCATGGCCCGGGCAGACCAGGGGCGGCTGAAGCTGAACCTGGAGGAGCTGAACCTCAGCGAGCTGACCCAGATGGCAGCGGAGGAAATAGCTCCCCAGGCGGAGGAGCGGAACATCGAGATCGTTACGGACATCCAGCCAGACCTGTCCCTCCAGGGGGACGAGACGATGCTCCTGCGGCTGCTGCTCAACCTGATGG
>JAJQHP010000252.1 GCA_021199695.1 Clostridiales bacterium | reverse complement strand
CTCCAGAACCATGGCTCACCCCTCCTCCACGGCAACGGTGACATCCTCCCCGGCGTCGTCCTCAGTGTAGTCCCCGTCATAATCCTCGGCGTAGTCCTCGTCGTATTCTGCGTAATCCTCGTCGTATTCATCGTAGTCCTCATCGTAGTCCTCATCGTATTCAACATAGTCCTCGTCGTACCCGCCTTCTTCGTACTCATCCTCTCCGTATTCCACATCGGCGGAATCGTCGCTGACCACCGTCTCAAAGGTGCCGTCATCGTACTCCGTCACCGCCATGCCCACGGTGAGGGAGCTGTCGGGATAAGCGATGTAGTCCTCCAGGGTCAGGCCGTCGGTGATGACGTAGGTATCCGCCCCGGCGTCATAGTCCCCCAGGGTGACGCTGCGCAGCTCCAGCTGAGAATTGCTGTCCGCCGCCCAGACGGAGGCGTCCTCTCCCTCCAGCACCAGATACCCGGCGGGGAGGACGATCTCGTCCCCACTTTCGTCGCCCCCGGCCTTCAGATAGACGTGCTGGCCGATGAGCAGCCCGTCGGAGGAGTCCAGGGCCACATAGAAGGTATATTTGGCGCTGCGGCTGTCGCTGCTACTGCTGTCGTAGTAATAGTCGCTCTCGCTGTCATCTGCGGTGGTTCCGGTGTCGATGCTCTCAATGGTACCCGTCCAGGTCTGGGTGCTGTCCGTCCGGGAGACGGCGGTAATTTCCATGCCCTCATACAGGCTGTAGATGTTCTCCTCGCTGACCGTGCCCCTGATGCGGTAGGTCCCCGTCTCCATAATGGTGATGAAGGCGTCGCCGGAGCCGCTGCCGTAATCATCATAGGAATAAGCGTACTCGCTGCTGCTGTCGTCCGCCACCGACTGCACCAGACCGCTGACCTCGGCGTAGACCTCCGTCTCGCCCATACCGTCCTTGAGCCGCTCCAGCTCCGCCTGCTTGGTCTTGAGGTTGTACTCCGCCTCCGACTTGTTCAGCTCCGTCTCCTGAATTTGCAGGGTGTAGGAGAGCTGGTCCGAGGAGGAGGCCTTTTTCTTCTCCTTCTCCAGGGCGGCGATCTGGGTCTCATAGTTGGTGATGCTGTTCTGGAGCTGCTCCACCTCCAGCTCCGCCGTCTCCACCGACAGCTCCAGGGCGTCGGTGTCGTAGGTGAACAGCAGGTCGCCCGCCTGCACCATGTCCCCCGCCTGGACATAGACCTCGTCCACCGTCTTGCTGCTGTCCTTCTGCACCTTGACGGTGGCCTTGGCCTCTACGATGCCGCTGTACTGGCTCGTTCCGGTCAGGTCTACCCCCATGAGCATGGCCACCGACTGGACGGAGGCGGCGCTCTCTCCGGCGGCAGAGGAGCACCCGGTCCCGTTCAATCCCAGGAGCAGGGCAGAGGCCAGGGCCAGAAAACGTCTTTTCTTCATTGGATCTCATCCTTTCCCGCCGCAATATGGCGGCGTACAGCTTTCTGTCCTCAGGGCCATTATAGCAGAAAGGCCCCTCCCCGGGCGGGTTTTCCCTCCTTTTTAAGAAACAATTCAGAATTGAGGCCATTTCAGACACGGTTCGGCAGACAAAAACCGGCCCCCGCTCCGGAAGCATTTTTCCGAAGCAGGGGCCGATTCATTGTACCTTATCTTTTTTTCACGATATTGCCCGCCGACTTGTAGATATGCCCCGGGGGGACGACGCCCCGGACGGAGGAGAGGGGATAGACGTTGCTCCCCCGGCCGATGACGGTGCCCGGGTTGAGGACGCTGTTGCAGCCCACCTCCACCCGGTCGCCCAGCATGGCTCCGAATTTCTTCCGGCCCGTCTCGTACCGGGTCCCGTCCGGGTCCTTGACCACCACCAGGGTCTTGTCGCTCTTGACGTTGGAGGTGATGGAGCCCGCCCCCATGTGGGCCTTGAAGCCCAGGATGGAGTCGCCCACATAGTTGTAGTGGGGCACCTGCACCCGGTCGAACAGAATGACGTTTTTCAGCTCGGTGGAGTTGCCCACCACGGCTCCCGCCCCCACCAGGGCGTTGCCCCGGACAAAGGCCCCGGGCCGGACCTCCGTCTCCGGGCCGATGATGCAGGGGGCCAGCAGGGTAGCAGTGGGATACACCCGGGCGGACTTGGCCACCCACACCTGGGGGCTGACCTCCTCATACTCCTCCGGGTCCAGCTTGGGGCCCAGGGCGCGGATAAAGTCCCCGATGCCCTCCAGGGCCTCCCAGGGGTAGGTGCAGCCCGCCAGCAGGGGAGCGGCCAGGGTGTGCTCCAGGGAATATAAATTCTGAATGGTAACGTCAATAGACATGGCAGTCATTCCCTTTCCTCAAAAATCATGGGATTCATTATAGTGTGCCGAAGAGCGGATGTCAAGACGGGTCTGCGACGCCTGCACCCTTCAGCCCCACGTTCTCCCAGGTCTCCGGCAGCCGCTCCACCGTCACCTTGGTGGCCACGCACCGGTTGATGGGCACGCCCTGGGCGGAGAATTTCGCCTCATAGTCGGTCATGACCCCCCGGACCCCGTTGGCGTGGAGGTCGTAGGTCACTTCGCTGACGGCATAGCCCGCCGGGGGGAACTGAGTCAGAGAGAAGTCGAACAGGGGGCGGTTGTCCGTTTTGAAGTGAATTTCGCCCCCGTCCCGGAGGATCTGACGGTAGGAGACGAGGAATCCGCCGCTGGTCAGCCGCCGCTTGCAGTGCCGCTTGGAGGGCCAGGGGTCGCAGAAGTTGATGAACATCCGGTCCACCTCGCCCGCGCCGAACATCTCCCCCAGCTGTTCCGCGTCGGCGCAGAGGAAGAACACATTTTTCAGCTCCAGCGCCCTTGCCTTCTCCATGGCCATCACCATCGCGTCCGGCACCCGCTCCACGGCGATGAGCAGGATATTCGGATTCTGCCGGGCGGTCTCGGCGGTGAAGGTGCCCTTGCCGCAGCCGATCTCCAGCCACAGGGCCTCCGCCTCCGGGTACAGGCTCCGCCACCGGCCCCGGAGAGCCGCCGGCTCCTGCACCTGCCAGTCGGCGCACCGCTCCATCCGGGGCACCAGGTTCTTTTTTCGTCTCATTCTCATGGGTATTTTCCTCTTTTCGTGTGGTGGGTAATTGATAGAATTCAACAGGGAGGAACGATAGGCGCTTACGGCGAGGGATGTACTTCCAGCGAATTCGCCGGAAGATTTCCGCATAATGGAAGTATCTTCCGCACCCCTCCACCGCCTGGCGGCGGTCCCCCTCCCCTTTCAGGGGAGGCAAACGAAGCGCATGGTATAACCATTCTTTCCCGAAGCCTTGCCCCAGCCCGTTAAACCGTCTATAATAAGGACACAATCTCCCAAAAGGAGGCGTCTCCATGTCCTACATCTGTCTCATGGTCAACCCCAACGGTGCCGTCGCCGCCGCCGACAGCCGGGAGACCTTTCCCGCCCACATCCATCTGGACTGGCGGCAAAAGTGCTTTGCTCTGCCGGAGCGGCAGCTCATCTGGGCCTGCTGCGGCCCCACGCTGCGGTTCGGTGTGGACCTGCTGGGAGGCGTCCGCCGGATTCTGGACAGCGACCGCCCCATGGAGGACCGGCTGGACCGGGTGGCCCGGCTGGTGGAGGGGCTGACCCGGCTGGGGCCGGACCCCGGGCCATTCTGCCTGATGGCCGCCCGGTGGGAGGG
>JAJQHP010000170.1 GCA_021199695.1 Clostridiales bacterium | reverse complement strand
GGGCCTATCGAGCGGCCCGATCATCTGCTCCCCCAGCTCAAGGCGCGGCACACCTTCCGGGCCTCCGACCTGTACTGGGGCGTGTGCCTGCTGTGTCGGGGATACTTCAAAAAGCTGGTGGTGGCGGACGGGCTGTCCGCTCTGGTGGACAGCGTGTATGCCGTCCCCGGAGAGGCCTCCGGCCCGGCCATCGCATTGGCCACCGTGGCCTTTGCGGTGCAGATCTACTGCGACTTCTCCGGCTACTCCGACATCGCCCAGGGGGCGGCCAGGATGCTGGGTATCCGGCTGATGGACAACTTCCGCCGTCCCTACGGGGCGAGATCCGTCCGGGAGTTCTGGCGGCGGTGGCACATCAGCCTGACCAGCTGGTTCACCGACTACCTCTATAAGCCTCTGGGGGGCAGCCGGAAGGGCCTGGCCCGCCAGTGCATCAACATCCTGATCGTCTTTCTGGTCAGCGGCCTGTGGCACGGGGCGGACTGGACCTTTGTGGTCTGGGGCGGCTTTTTGGGCCTGTGCCAGGTGGCGGGGCTGCTGTGGCAGCGGGCGGGAGGGCCCACCCTCCCGGACAACCGGTTCACCGGCCTGCTCCGGCAGGGCCGCACCTTCCTGCTGGTGACCTTTGCCTGGCTCTTTTTCCGGGCCGGTTCTCTGGAGGAGGCGGGGCTGCTGCTCCGGGGCCTGACCTCCGGCTGGGACAGCACCGGGTGGCAGAGCGCCCTCTCCCTGATGGAGTTGACGGCGGACGCCGCCCTCCGGGCGGCGCTGTCCGTCCTCTGCCTGCTCCTGCTGGAGCGGGCGGACTGGAGCCGGGGGACGAATGACACAGAGGGAGCCGTCTCCGCCGCCCAGAGCGTGTTTTTCCTGGTGAGTACCGTCGCCGTGGCGTGGCTGGCCCTGCTGGCCGCCAACGGCGAAAACGCCTTTATCTACTTTCAGTTTTGACCATGAGACAGAAAAGAACCGTGAGAAATATCGTGGCGGTCACGATCATACTGCTGCTCCTGGCCCCCCTCTCCCTGCTGGCCTGGGGCTTCGGCCTGCCCTGCTGCTATGAGGAGACCTTCCTGGGGGAGCTGAAGGACAAGTGCGCCCTTTTGGAGGAGGAGACGGAGCAGCCCCGCATCATCCTGGTGGGGGGCAGCGCCGTGGCCTTCGGGGTGGACAGCGCCCTGATAGAGGAGCAGCTCCCGGGTTATACCGTGGTCAACTTCGGGATGTACGCTGCCCTGGGGACTACCGTCATGCTGGACCTGTCCCAGGAGAGCCTGCGGGAGGGGGACATCGTCATCCTCATCCCGGAGCAGCAGGAGCAGACCCTGTCCGACTACTTTGACGCCGCCATTCTGTGGCAGGGGCTGGACGGGGCCTTTGACCTGCTGGCCCGGCTGGACTCCGACCGCTGGGGGCAGCTGGCGGGGACGTTCCCCGCCTTTGCCGCCCAAAAGCTGGCCTGGACGGTGACAGGGACCGGCCCGGAGCCGGAGGGGGTGTATACCCACGCCTCCTTCAACGAGTACGGGGACGTGGTCTCCGATCTGTGCGTACAGAACGTCATGTCCGGCCTGTACGATGAGAGCACCCCCATCTGCTTCGACAGCGACACTCCCACGGAGGAGTTTATAGAGGCGGTGAACGACTACGCCGCTGCTGCCGCGGAGCGGGGGGCGACGGTGTGGTATCACTTCTGCCCCATGAACGCCCTGGCGGTGGAGGAGGGGGCGGACGTGGACGGCTGGACGGAGACGCTGCAAAGCCGGCTGAACATCCCGTTGGCGGGCGACCCCAACGACTGCATCCTGGAGGCGGAGTGGTTCTATGACACCAACTTCCACCTGAACGCCAGCGGTAAGACGGTGTACACTCGCCAGCTCATCCGGGACATCAAGGCCATGCTGGGGGACAGCAGTCCCACGGACATCGACCTCCCGGAGCAGCCCCAGGCAGCGTCTGCCGCCCTGACAGAGGGGGACGACAGCGACGCAGACTGCTTCCTCTATGAGACGGACGGGGAGACGGTCACAGTTACCGGCCTCTCCGAGACAGGACGGAGCCGCTCCAGCCTGACCGTCCCCACCCAATGGGAGGGCCTGCCGGTGACGGCCATCGCCTCCTCCGCCTTCGCCGGGGAGACAGGGCTGACGGAGCTCGTCATTCAGGAGAACATCACAACCATCGGCGACCTGGCCTTTGACGGCTGCACTGCCCTGGAGCGTATCGTGGTGGAAAACGACGACCCCTCCGCCTGCCGGGTGGGGCAGCAGCTGCTGGACGGCACGGACGCCAACGTCTACGTCAGCGCCGACGCCTTGTCCGACTATCGCACCAACTATTTCTGGTCGGTGTACGGAGTCAGAATTCAGGGTGAATGAGAAAACGAAAAAACGGGGCAGACGGCCAAAGAACGGCCGTCTGCCCCGCCTTTTTGCGACTTATTCTGTTTCCCCCAGCAGCTCCTCCACGATGGCCATGCACTCGAAGCACATCCCATCGCAGTGGGGCTTGCGGCTGCCGCCGCCCTGGGCGGTCCAGCGGGCCAGCAGGGTCTTGCAGTCCAGACTGCCCTGATGGTTGGCCCTGACCCGGTTTAACAGCTCTGTGGCGGCCTTGCTGTCCGCCCCGGCCAGACCCAGGGCCATCAGCGCCCCGGTGACTGCGCCGCAGACCTCCCCCTGAAGCATCCCGGCCCGGAAATGGCTGCTGAGCCGGAAGGCGGTCTCGCTGTCCATTCCCATGGCCTCGGCCACGGGGAGAAAGACTGCCTGAGAGCAGCCGTAATGCCGGGCGGTATCCTCCCGGAGCTGCTGACAGCGTTCCATGTACTTACCCATCAAAAAGCCTCCTTTTCTGTCGTTCTGTCACATCAGTTGAAGGTGTCCCGGCTGGCCTCGAACAGCTCCTCCGTCCGCTGGCGGATGCCCTGATGCTCCGGGCGGGACAGCTCCGGGTCGTCCCGCAGCAGGGACTGGGCGGCGTCCCGGGCCTCGTAGAGAAGCTGTACGTCGGTGGCCAGGTCCGCCACCCGGAGGGGAGGCAGGCCGTGCTGCCGGGAGCCGAAGAAGTCGCCGGGGCCCCGGAGCTTTAAATCCTCCTCCGCAATCAGGAAGCCGTCATTGGAGCTGCACAGGGCCTTTAGTCGGGTCTGTGCTGTTTCCCCCCGGGCGTCCGACACCAGCACACACCAGCTTTTGGCGCTGCCCCGTCCTACCCGGCCCCGCAGCTGGTGCAGCTGGGACAGGCCGAAGCGCTCCGCATTTTCCACAATCATCAGTGTGGCGTTGGCGACGTCCACCCCCACCTCAATGACGGTGGTGGACACCAGAATATCCAGCTCTCCTGCGGCAAAGGCCGCCATAACCGCCTCCTTCGCCTTGGGCTTCATTTTGCCGTGTACATAGTCCACCCGCAGGTCGGGGAAAACCTTTGTTTGCAGCGTTTTGGCATACTCCGTCACGGACTGCAATTCCGGTGCGCCGGGGAGCTGGGCCTCCTGCTCCGGCGTTTCCTCCACCGAGGGGCAGACAATATAGACCTGATGGCCCTCCTCCACCTGCTTTCGCACAAAGCCGTACATTCGCTGGCGCTTATCCGTGTGAACGCGGAAGGTTTCTACAGGCTGTCGGCCCGGAGGCAGCTCGTCAATCACGGACACGTCCAAATCGCCGTAAATCATCAGGGCC
>JAJQHP010000163.1 GCA_021199695.1 Clostridiales bacterium | reverse complement strand
TATATAATCTCCGTTTTTGGCAATGACGGCGAGGGTGGTGGCGGTGCCCATGTCAAAGACGGCGATGGGAGTGGGATATTTGGCCAGGGCGGCCACCGCGTCCACCACCAGGTCGCTGCCCAGGAGGGCGGGATTGTCCATTCGAATATTCAGCCCGGTTTTCAGACCGTTGCCCACCACCATGATCTGCTTTCCGGTGAGCAGGTAGATGGCCCGGGGAACGACGGTGCGAAGGACAGGCACCACCGAGGAGAGGATGCCCCCCTCGATACGGTCCGGGGAGATGCCGTGCATGGAGAGGATACCCTGAAAAATCAGGGCGTATTCATCCTCCGTCTTGTTCCGGTCGCTGGCGCACCGGGCAGAGAACACCTTCCGCCCCTGTTCCAGACCGCCGAGGACAATGTTGGTATTGCCGATATCAATGGCTAAGATCACAGCAGACGCCGCCGTTTCTGTCAGATTCAGGGCGAAACGCCCCGCAGCTCTATTTTACACATCAGAGCGGGGATGTCAACCGTTTTCGAACCGGTCAGGTAGAAATGGGGCGCGCTTTTCCGTCTGAATTTCAGCCTGAATTAAGGATGATGGATTAAAATGAAGAAAATGCGCCAGAGGAGGCAAGACAGAAATGAAAATTCTGGTCGTCGAGGACGAACGGCTGCTGGCCGATTCCATCAAAACGATGCTGGAGGCCCAGGGCTTTCAGGTGGATACCGCCTACGACGGAGAGGCCGGGGCGGAGTACGCTGAGCTCGGAGTATACGATCTGCTGATCCTGGACGTGATGATGCCGCGGATGGACGGCTTCCAGCTGGCCCGTCAGATCCGGCGGCAGCACAACAGCGTCCCCATCCTTATGCTCACCGCCAAATCCGATGTCATCGACCGGGTGGAGGGCTTAAACGCCGGGGCGGACTACTACCTGACCAAGCCCTTCGACACCCGGGAGCTGACCGCCTGCGTCAACGCCCTTCTCCGCCGCCAGGGAGAGCAGGTGGATGTGCTCACCTTCGGCGACACCAGTCTGGACCTGGCCAGCGGCGTCCTCTCCCGCGGGGAGGACCGAATTCGCCTCTCCGCCAAGGAGTTCGAGGTCATGCGCCTGCTGATGCAGCGGGGAGAGCGGAATCTGCCCAAGGAGCAGATCCTGGCCAAGGTCTGGGGCTTTGACTCCAACGCGGTGGAGAACCATGTGGAGGTCTATGTAGGCTTTCTGCGGAAAAAGCTGCGGAGCATCGGCTCCAACGTCCGCATCGAGGCGGTGCGGCGGATGGGCTACCATCTGGAGGTTGGCGAGGCATGATACGCCGTCTGCGGATCAAGTTCATCTGTGCCAATATGGCTATCGTCACCGTCATGCTGGCGGTGATCTTCGGGGCCATGTACCAGGTCAACCGGACGACCCTGGAGCAGGAGATCGTGGACCAGATGCGGATGATGGTGGCGGCGGACACCGTTCTGAGCCAGGACGGACGACAGGCCGCGCCGCCCTCCTGGGTGTGGGACAACTGCTTTATTTTGCAGCTCAACCAGAACGGCTCGGTGATCGGCGTGACCCAGCAGGGCACCGACGCGCCACCGGACTGGTCAGTGCTGGAGGACCTGGCGGAGGTCGCCCTGTCCGACGGCCGGGAGAGTGCCATTCTGGAGGGGTACAGCCTCCGCTACTGCCAGGTCAGCGCTCCCATGGGAGAATACCTGGTCTTTGTGGACTCCAGCTATGAACAGAGCCGCCTCCAGGATGCCCTGTGGGACAGCCTGCGTCTGGGGGCGGCCAGCTTCGCCGCCTTTCTCATCATCAGTATCCTGCTGGCCCGGTGGGCGGTCAAGCCGGTGGAGCGGGCCTGGAAGGAGCAGCGGCAGTTTGTGGCCGACGCCTCCCACGAGCTGAAAACGCCGCTGACGGTGATTCTCACCAACGCCGAGCTGCTCCAGGACCCGGGGTATGACCCGGAGGCAAAGCAGACCTTTTCCCAGCACATCCTGCTCATGTCCCGGCAGATGCGGGAGCTGATCGAGCAGCTGCTGGAGCTGGCCCGGGTGGACAACGGTCTGCCCAATGCCGCACGACAGCGGGTGGACTGGAGCAAGGCTGTGGCGGACGCGGTGATGATGTTCGAGCCGGTGTGCTTTGAGCGGGGGCACAGCGTCTCCAGCTGGGTGGAGCCGGGGCTGGAGGTGCAGGGAGACCCTGCACGGCTCCAGCACGTGGCGGAGATACTGCTGGACAATGCGGGCAAGTACGCCGGCCCGCACTCAGTCATTGAGGTAGACCTGCGGCGGGTCTCTCCCCGTCAGTGCCTCCTGTCGGTCAGCAACCCGGGGGAGCCCATCTCCCAGGCGGATCTGAGCAACATCTTTAAGCGGTTTTACCGCACCGACCCCGCCCGGGCGCGCAACGGCAGCTATGGCCTGGGTCTGGCCATTGCCGAGGGCATCGTCACCGGCTGCCGGGGCAGGATCTGGGCGGAGAGCGAAAACGGCATCAACACCTTCTATGTACGCCTTCCCCTGCTCCGGCAGGAACAGGAGAAGGGCGCTCTCCCGGAGAGGCGGCAATAGAGACAAAATGGGCGGATGGGAGTGCTTCCCCTCCGCCCTTTTGTGCTGTTCAGGCGGTCCGCGCCAGGGAGGACGTTCTCTTTATTTTTCCTGAAATCCGGGAATAGCTCTTTTCAAGCCGCCGGTTTTCGTTGTATACTAATGAGAGACAGCTTTGTGAGAGACAGTCCGGTACAGAGTGCGAAGCCTGTCCGGGCGGGAGGATGCTATGAACAACAGAAACGGCGGGCTGGACGATCTGATCCGGAGCCTGCCCAACATTCCATGGTGGGTCATCATTGCCTGCTTCTGCCTGGGAGCCACCGCCCCGGCGGCGGTGGTGCTACTGATCATGAAGCTGGTGAAGGACGCCCACACCGGCAACAACGGTCGGAAGCAGATGAGAGATACCGCCGACCGCGCTCGTGTTTCGGACAATGGGACCGGCCGCCAGGAGAGCCGGGACGTCCGGCCTGCCGGAGGCTATCAGCCGGGGCGGGCTTTCCCCTATGTCAAGCTGAAGGACGGAAAGGGCTGGGCGATCTCCGGCGCAGTGATGATCGCCGTGTTCGGACTGGCCTTTCTCTCCGTTGTGGCCGACTGGATGCCATACTATCCCCAATATATCCTGGAGGACGGGTGGTTTTCTCTGGTCATGGCGGGGGTAGGCGTCTGGATGACAGCCAAGGGAGGCCTTATTAACCGGCGGCAGCGGAAGTACAAGCAATATCAGGCACGGATTGGCAACGAGCCCCTCATCCCCCTTCGTCCGCTGGCGGAGTCCATCCCGGCAGATATGGACGAAGTGTGCGAGACCCTCCAGGAGATGATCGACCTGGGAGCCTTCGGGGACCGGGCCTATCTGGACATGGGTGCTGAGATGCTGGTGGTGGACAACACCTACGCCCGGCCGGAGCCAAGGCCCAAGGCCAGGCAGGAGAAGGCCCCGGAATCCGGGACGGACCATCTGGACTTCTCCGCCGAGGACCGGATCCTCAAGCAGATCCGGGACGCCAACGACCGCATCCCGGACGCGGAGATCAGCCGGAAGATCGATCGCATCGAGGAGATCACCCGGCACATCCTCTATTATCTGAAAAAGCACCCGGAGCGAGCCAATGAGCTGCACACCTTCCTGGATTACTACC